>CAVFNU010000059.1:0-2882 GCA_963624235.1 bacterium
GAAAGGAATTGGGCTAGGTCGCGATGCGGCAGTGCGTGCAATTTCAGCGGCTGGCATTAAAATTGATAGTATTACTGATGTAACCCCGATTGCGCATGGTGGTGTGCGACCGAAGGGAGAAAGGAAACCATAATGGCTAGGGATCATTCTCCAATTGTAAAACAGAGCCGTCGGGAAGGCGTGGCGTTAGCACCGAAAGCCCATAAAGTGATGGCGAAAAAGTCCGGAATTCCGGGCGAGCATTCGAAGATGCGACAACGGGGCGGTAGCCTTTACTTAACGCAACTTCGCGAAAAACAAAAAGTCCGCCGAACTTATGGACTTTTGGAAAAACAATTCGCGAAATTGATGAAAGAAGCACAAAAAGCTGAAGGTTTGACCGGTGAAAAGTTGTTGGAATTTTTGGAACGACGAGCGGACAATGTAGTTTATCGCGCAGGATTTGCTTTAACACGTCGACAAGCGCGACAATTAGTTAGTCACGGACATTTCCTATTAAATGGTCGTCGAATTGATGTTCCGTCAATTCGTTTGAAGCCGGGAGATGTGCTAGAAGTGCGACCGCGATCGGCAAAAACTGAATATTTCAAGAACTTACCGAATATTATCGGAGCTGCGAATGCAACAACACTTTCATGGTTGAAGGTCGATGGAAAGAAAATGAAGATTGAAATCGTAGGGTTGCCGAAACGCGAAGAAGCGGAAGCCGGTATTAATGAACAATTAATCGTTGAGTATTACTCACGTTAAGGAGAAAAGGGTATGACAACAAAAAATATTCACGAAGCAGCACTCGCCGAAATCAAAGATTTGAGCGAGAACAGCGCAGAATTTGTGATTAAGCCGCTTTATTACGGCTATGGCAATACGCTCGGCAACTCTTTGCGTAGAGTTTTGCTTTCGAGCGTCAAAGGCGCGGCGATTACGGCGTTTTCGATCGAGGGAACGACGCATGAATTTACCACAATTCCGGGAATTCGCGAAGATGTGGTCGATATTATGCTGAATTTGAAGAATATTCGATTCAAAATGCATACTGATGCGCCGGTTGAGCTCACTTTAGAGATCAAAGGCGACAAACAATCGGAAAAAGATGGCGATAAGCGCGTGATCGCGGGCGACATTAAATTGCCGGCGGAAGTCGAAATCGCAAATCCAAATCAGGTAATTTGTCACATTGACGACCCGAAGAAAACTTTGAAGATGAACTTCATTGTTGAAAGCGGTCGAGGTTATCTGACTATCGACCAAGCGAGCGAAGATCGAATTCATTCGGATATGATCGCGATCGACGCAGTGTTCACACCAGTTTTGCGTGTACGTTATAAAGTTGAAAATACGCGTGTCGGACAAGATACAAATTTGCAACAATTGACCTTAACGGTCGATACAGACGGAACGCTCTCGCCGCGTGATGCTTTCGAAGAAGCGGCGGCAATCTTAGTGAACCAATATACCGCATTGGCTGGTGGAACGAAAGTCGAATCGGCGCCGATGCCGGGGACGCAGGAAGAGGAAGATGATTCTGGATTGATGATGTCGATCGAGGAATTAGACCTTTCGGCACGAACTGCTAACGCACTTTTGAACAATGATATTAAAACAATCCGCGATTTGGTGACTTTGTCGGAAACTGACTTGAAGGATTTGAAAGGATTTGGTCAAAAAGCGTTAGACGAAGTAAAAGAAAAGTTAACGGAGTTAAACATTTAATATGCATCGCCACGGATACAAAGGCCGAAAGTTCGGCCGAGAAACAGACCAGAGAAGGGCGCTAAAACGTGGGCTGATGTGCTCTCTCATTGAATATCAATCTATAACAACGACTTTGGCTCGGTGTAAGGAAATCCGTCGGGAAACGGAAAAGTTAATCACTTTGGCGCGAAAAGGTGGACTCGCGAATCGACGGTTGATCATCGCGCGTTTGAACAGCGTTGAAACGGCAACATTGCTTTGCGATGTGGTTGCGCCGCAAATTAAACGCGATTCGGGTTATTTGCGAATTGAACGTGCCGGCTATCGACGCGGTGATAACGCGGAAATGGGAACGATTAGTTTTGTCGACGATATCGATTTCGAGACCGAAACAAAACCGGAAGTGAAATCGAAGCCGAAGAAAGCTAAAACAGCGAAGAAGGAGGACAAGTAATGAAGACTTATTCTCAAAAGACAAGCGAAATTAATCGCGAATGGTGGACAATTGACGCTGCGAGCATGCCTCTGGGTAAACTTGCGGTAGTGATTGCGGATAAATTGATGGGCAAATCGAAAGTAACTTACACTCCGCATATCGATAACGGTGATTATGTTGTCGTAACGAATGCGAAAAATGTAGTAGTGACTGGCGATAAAATGGTTCAGAAAAAATATTATCGCCACAGCGGTTACCCGGGTGGTTTGAAAGAGTTGAAGCTTGAAGAAGTGCTCGAAAAAGACCCAGCGCGAGCAATTCGCGAAGCGGTAAAAGGAATGTTGCCGAAAAATAAGTTAGCGGCAGAGCGATTGAAGCGACTACGCGTTTTTGATGGCGCGGAACATACGCACGCGGCTCAAAGCCCGAAGGAGATTAAATAATGGCTACGACGAAGAAATATACTTATGGCTTAGGGCGACGCAAAAGTGCGACAGCAACGGCGCGACTTTACAGTGGTAAAGGTGATTTAGTAATTAACGGAAAACCGGCACTCGAATATTTGTCGGGGAACAAAACTTATCTTGCGGAAATCACCGATCCTTTGGCACTCGCTGGAAAGCAGAAAGAATATGACATCACGATTTTAGTCAAAGGCGGCGGCCTCGCGGGGCAAGTCGATGCGATTAAGCTCGCGATTTCGAAAGCTTTAGTGACGGAAGCGCCGGATTTGCGTCCAGTGCTTAAGAAG
>CAVFNU010000060.1:0-2310 GCA_963624235.1 bacterium
GTGATATAATAGGGGGTATTATGAGATTATCGAAGACTTTTGTAAAAACTTTGCGGGAGGCGCCGAAAGATGAGACGGCGAAAAATGGCGCGCTCTTGACGCGTGCGGGTTACATCCATAAAGAAATGGCGGGGGTTTATGATTATTTGCCGTTTGGGCTGCGCGTTTTAGAGAATTTGAAAAATATCATTCGGGACGAATTAAATCGCATCGGTTGCGAAGAAATTTCGATGTCGGCGCTACAAAATCCGGAACCCTGGGAAAAAACGGGACGTTTTTCGGATGAAAAAATTGATGTTTGGTTTAAGACCGAATTGTCGGCAGGCGGGACTCTCGGTCTCGCACCGACGCACGAAGAGCCGGTAATTGGGATTTTGAAACAATATATCGCGAGCTATAAAGATTTACCGCGCTATGTTTACCAATTTCAAAACAAGTTTCGTAATGAACTCCGGGCAAAATCGGGGATTTTGCGCGGACGTGAGTTTTTAATGAAAGATTTGTATAGTTTTCATACCTCAGAAGAAGATTTAGACCGGTTTTATCACGAAGTTGAAGAGGCTTATGCGCGAATTTTTGAACGCGTGGGACTGGGCGATTGTACTTATGAGACGTTTGCGAGCGGTGGCATGTTTGCGAAGTTTTCGCACGAATATCAAACACTTTTACCGGTCGGAGAAGACACGATTTATTACAATAAGGACCGATCATTAGTTTTGAACAAAGAAGTGTTTGAGGATGAGATTTTGGACGGATTCGGCGTGAATAAAGCTGATTTTGAGGAAGCGCCGGGCGCAGAAGTCGGAAATATCTTTAAATTAAAGTTCCAATATTCCGAACCATTGGATTTGAAGTTCGCTGATGAGAAAAATGAACAAAAAACGGTTTATATGGGTTGTTACGGGATCGGCGTGTCGCGACTGATGGGTGTGATTGCGGAAAAATTTGCCGATGAGAAGGGGCTTGTTTGGCCAGAGGCGGTAGCGCCGTTCAAGTATTATTTAGTCGGGATCGGCGAGAAAGGGGTCGCAGAGGCGGAAAAAATCTATCGGGGACACGAAAATGAGATTTTGTTTGATAACCGAGATTTAAGACCAGGCGAAAAGTTTGCCGATAGTGAATTAATCGGTATCCCTTACCGAATCGTGGTTTCCGAGAAAACTTTAGCTAAAAATGAGGTTGAAGTTACCGAACGTACGACAGGTAAGACAAAAATGGCAAAAATAGGGGTTGACGGAAAAGGATTTTTCAACTAAACTCAGTATAGCAACAAGTGGAGTTATTATGATAAAGAAAAATATTGATTTAACGGCCGAGGGGAAAAAGGCTCTAGAAGAAGAATTAGAAGAATTAATCGCCGGAAGACCAGCGATTGCGGAAAAAATTGCAACGGCACGAGCGTTTGGTGATTTGTCGGAAAATGAGGAATATTCTTCGGCGCGCAACGAACAGAAAATGGCCGAAAGTCGGATTTTGGAAATCCAAGAGATTCTAAAAAACGCGAAAATAATTCGTGGCGGAAAGAAAGATAAAGTAGCGCTCGGAACGACTGTGGCTTTAAATCTTGGCGGAAAAAAAATGGAGTATACGTTAGTCGGGCCGACTGAGACGAATCCTTTGGAAGGTAAAATCTCGAACGAGTCGCCGATTGGCAAGGCTTTGATAGGTAAAAGTGCCGGCGAAGAGTTTGATTTTAACGGGAAAAAAGTTAAGGTTTTAGAAATTAAATAAAACTTTTAAAAAACTTTTTCCGGTATAAGACAAAAAGCTTTTTTATTTGCCTTTGGTGAAAATTTAAAAAAACAATCTGATGGAAGCCTTCCAGTATTTCAGTACCGGCTTTCCATCACTGTTTTTTAAAATTTTCAGCCTTCCTATGGCAAATAAAAAAGCTTTTCGTCTTCGTCTGGGGAAGTTTAGGGAAAATTTAGATTTTTATGTTATAATAATAACATGATTTTAGATGATTATAGAAATGAAAGACTTCGAAAATTAGAGGAAGTGCGTGCAAGGGGTGTTGAACCGTATCCGACGAAAAGTTTTCGCAACACTAAAATTTCGGAAATAATCGACCATTTTGACGAAAGACAGGGGCAGGAAGTGGTGATTGCGGGGCGAATTGTGGCGATTCGATCATTTGGGAAGTTGGCATTTATTAAAGTACGCGATTATTTTGGCGAAGTACAGATTTTTATGAAAGCTGGCGAAGTGCGGGAAGGCGAATTTGGCGTGAAAGAAATTAAGTTGCTCGATGTGGGCGACTTTATCGAGGCGCGAGGAACGATCGACAAGTCTCAAACGGGCGAGATT
>CAVFNU010000061.1:0-2774 GCA_963624235.1 bacterium
TTGTGGGGATGCTGGGATCGTGCGGGGGGTTTTAATTTCGATTTTATCGCTGGTGCGGAATGGACGGAAGCGATTTGACGGGGAAAAAATGCGCGTAGCGAATATTCCGGAGCCGACTTTTCATATCTATATTATGACGATTGAATATGAGGATGTAAAACCGTTTCCGAAAAAAACGGCGGAATTTTTGGATGCGTTGGTAAAAAAAAATAACCCAAAAAGTTTTGTGAAACTGATTGATGCGACAGAAATTTTCGTGCGAAATTTGCCGAAGAAAAATATGGGAACTTATTTTACGCCGTGTGCGATGCTTCGGCTCTATATGGATAAAGTGCCGGAACTAACGCGACTGAATCGGATTTTGTATTTGGATTATGATGTGGTAGCGCGCGGAAATATTGCGGATTTTTATGATACCGATTTAACAGATATCGAGGCGGCGGGAGTGTTGGATATTTATGGGCGGAGATGGTATCATTATCGCGGACTTTTTAAGCAAGATTATATAAATTCGGGGGTGATGTTGTTTAATTTGGAAGAGTGTAAAAAGAGTAAGATGTTTGAAAAAGCGGCGAAAATTTGTGCGGAAAAGTGGATGTTATTGCCGGACCAGAGTGCGCTGAACCGAGCGATTGATCGGCGAAAATTAATGTCGCGAAAATTTAATGAACAAGAAGAACGGCCACGAAAAGATACGATTTTACATCATTTTTCGAATAATTTTAAGTTTTGGCCGTATTTTAGAGTACAAAAAGTAAAGCCGTTTGAGATTGAAAAAATTCACGAGGTTTTGAAAATTACGGAATATGATGATATATTAGAAGAATACAAGAAATTAAAGGGAAAATTGTAATGGCACAGGCTGAACTATTCCAAAAAGATTTGCCGAAATCGGAACGAGTTTTCTATTATAAGAATGAAGAAGACGATCCGATTAAAACAAAGGAGCAAGAAAAAAAGGAAAAAGTGCTTTTACCGGAAGGTTATGTATTTATTCCGAAGAATCCGTTGGTGAAGTTATATTCAGCGCTTTTGTATCGAGGATTTCGGGTTTTTGCGCGATTTTATGCACGATATTATTTAGAGATGGAAATTGTGGGACGAGAAAAGTTGAAGAAAGCGCGCGGAAAAGGCTACGTGATTTATGCGAACCATACAAATCCTTTTCATGACGCATTTTCGCCGGCGGTGGTGGCGGACCGACGGATCTTCACGATAATTTCGCCAGTGAATTTGAAGCTCCCGGGAATCGGAAAGT
This sequence comes from bacterium, assembly GCA_963624235.1. Classification (GTDB taxonomy): domain Bacteria; phylum Patescibacteriota; class Saccharimonadia; order Saccharimonadales; family Saccharimonadaceae; genus Nanosyncoccus. Next base: position 1,259 of record CAVFNU010000061.1, read on the forward strand.
ATTTGCCGTATATTGGAGGCATTCCGCTCGGGAGCTCCCCGGAACAGAAAAAAGCGATGAACGATGCGGTGGACCGGCGGTTAGAACAGAAAAATTGTCTGGTGATTTATCCGGAAGCGCACGTTTGGCCGTATTATACGAAAATTCGGAAGTTTCCGGCGGGCGATCGGTCGTTGAAATATCCGGTGCGAAATAATTTACCGGTGTTTACGATGACAACAACTTATCAAAAGTCGCGCAAAAACCACGAACGACCACGAATGACGGTTTATGTTGATGGGCCGTTTTATCCCGATGCGAAATTATCGGAAGCGGAAAATCGTGCGAAATTAGCAGATGAAGTTTATAAAAGTATGGTAAAATATAGTAAGAAAAGTAGTTATGAGTATTTTCAATACAGGAAAAAGCCTGATCAAAAAGACTAAAGTGGTTCCGGTTTTCTATACGATTACGGACGATTATGCGAAATATGCGGCAGTGTCGATTAACTCGCTAATTCGAAATGCAAATCCGGAGCGAAGCTATCGCGTAGTGGTGATGTATGATCGTCTGAGCTTGAAAAATCGGGTGCGACTCAGGAATTTAGTGACGAAGAATTGTGCGATTGAATTCCATAAGATGAAGTATAACCTTTATTTAAGGATTATCGTGCGATATTGTGCGAAACGGACTGGTTCGGCGGACTTTTTTGCGGGAGCGGTGTATTATTACCGGACTTTTATTGCGCGTCTGTTCCCGCAATATGAAAAAGCGATTTATGTTGATGCGGACACAGTTTTTACGGGCGATGTGGGTGAACTATTCGATATCGATTTGGGTGAGAAAGTGATTGCAGCGCGAGTTGATCCGAAGGTGCAAGCAGTGCCGGATTTTATTTCTTATGTCGAGAAGGCAATCGGCGTGCCGGCAAAGGAATATGTGAATTCGGGTGTATTATTGATCGATTTGAAGAAAATGCGTAAGATGCATTATATTACGCGGATGACGGATTTGATTAAGAAATATGATGCGGATTTAGTGGCACCGGATCAGGATTATTTGAACGTGATTTTGAAAGGGCAGATTTTACATCTTGGAAAAGAATGGAACTGTCAGCCGGAAGGCGAAAATCCGAAAAATGCAAAATTGCTACATTTTAATTTATCGAAAAAACCGTGGTTTAATGATGACGTGAATTGTGGGGAAGAATTTTGGGATGCGGCGCGGGGAACAGGTTTTTATGGTGATTTAATGCGGGGAAAAGAAAATTATACGATTAAGGAAGCACGGGCAAGCGAATTACAAATAAAGGCGCTAATCGATAAAGCGCGTGAAATGTCGAAATTGAAGAAACCGATTTTCGAAGAAGAGAATTAAAAAGGCTGGCCTCGAAAGAGGTTATGCTTTTATTATATCACAGATTATTCATAAAGTCAAGAGGCGGACGGCAAAAAAATGGAGGCGCCTACCGGAATTGAACCGGTGTACGCGGTTTTGCAGACCGCTGCGTAACCACTCCGCCAAAGCGCCATAGCAC
>CAVFNU010000062.1:0-7004 GCA_963624235.1 bacterium
ATTGCCGGTTTGTCGTCTTCCGGGTCGCGCGGGATTAACAGTTCTTCAAGTTGCGCCTTCGCCTCGGCGATCTCGGTTTTCAGTCTCGCCACATCTTCGCGCGCCAACTCTCCTAGCTCCGCATCGTTTACCAAACTTTCCGCCTCTGTTAAATTTTCCGAAAATTGAACAATTTTTTTGTTCAGTTCTAAAATATCTCTTAAAACTCCCGCCCGTTTCGACTTCGCCGCAAAATCACTAGATGTATAAGCATCCGGCTTCGCCAAAAACTTTTCAATCTCCCCGAGTTCCTCTTCAAATTTTTCTAAATCCATGTTATAATTATATCACACTTATGGGGATTTAGCTCAGCTGGCTAGAGCGTACGATTCACATTCGTAAGGTCACAGGTTCGAGCCCTGTAATCCCCACCACAACCAGCCCTACCGGGCCTTTTTTCTGCCAATTTTCTGAAAGTTATCACCGATATAACTCCTGTTATCCTTGAAATAAAACCGCCAACTTTTTAAGCACACGCGGGAAAGCTCTCTGTCCTGAGCAACGGAATCCTCTCATTCGTGCTTAAGAGAATAGACAAAGTGCGTGGTAAAATTAGAGTTTGACAACAACTACTTTGTACTTAATTAACGTCTTGGGCTTACCGCCACGCGCAATTGAGGCATATTTTTTTTCCATCCGTAAACATAATGCCGGTTCGAGAAAATTCTTCGTTACATTCCTCGTCAAGAAGTTTCACTGTGTCGAGGATCATCCCTTTTTCTTTTGTTCCTATTTTTGTCACTTTCTAAATATGAATAAATATTCATGCGTCAGCAGAAGGAAATTATACTTTACACTATTCGTCTTCCAATATCCGGTCGCTCGACAATTATGCTGTTCTTTCATGATGATTTCTTTTAGCTTAAATCCGGCATCTTCGAATATTTGCATGGTTTTAAAACTAAGAGGAATAACGTGGCCTTTTTGGCGCGTGTCGCCCATGAGAATCGCACAGAATTTACCTTTCTTTAATACGCGGTAGCTTTCGCTTGCGACAGCTTTCATCTGTTCTAGAAAGTCATCTACTTTAAAATTTGATAGGTCGGCTGGAATATTTCGACCCTCGCTATAGTGAATGATATTTGCGTAGGGTGGATGAGTACAAATTAAATCTATACTTTCGTCTGGTATCCCTTTTAATTTGCGCGCATCTCCCTTACGAACATAAACTTTACCATTGGCGCCCTCGTGTTCGAATTTAACCTTTTCTCGGCATCTTTTGAGTGCATCGTCATTTACATCTAAACCTAAGATATTTCTATTCAATAATTTAGCCTCGACTAGAGTAGTTCCACCACCAGCAAATTGGTCTAGCACCATATCGCCCTCGCTAGAGTAGCGAAGAAGAATATTGCGCGGAATATATGGCGACCAATTTCCGCGCCACTTTGCATCGTGGGTAGCCCAGTTGCCACGATTCGGAAAACTCCAGACGCTCGTCATTTCTAGCTCGAAATCTTCCGGTCCCCATTTTGTGATTTTCTTATTGAGCATAATCGTTAAAGTCCTTCAATAATACCGTTTTCTAGGTCTGTAATATTATAGATATCATCTAATACGTCGAAAGTTTCTTCGAGATTGTTTCTCGCGCTTTTCCATCCTTTACCGTCCGTGAACCAAGCGAATTTGAAACCATCTATTGTCTTAGCCTCTAGTGTAAGCGTCTTATAGCTACGCGCAGTTTCGTTCAGTTTTGAACCGCCACCGCCATAGAAATTAGTTTCGATCCCGTAAATATTGCTATTTGTTTTTATTACAAAATCAAAACGTTTTTCAGTCTTACCTTGATTAGAAATAGCGGAAAGGTCGATATCCCACTTGTTCTCAATTTCGCTAATATACATTTCCTTAAAATAGCTCTCGCCCTTAATATAACCGGCCTTTTGAATATATCCCTCTACTAAATCTTCCATTAGATGACCGCCACGATTTTTGCGCCCATTTGAGTCTAGGCCAGTTTCTACACCGGTGACGTAATCGACTAAGTTGCTGATAATATGGTTTGAAATAAGGTCAAATAGCCCAGTCTTTCGCATAAAGATTTTATATTGCTCGACAGAATAATTCATTTTGTCGAATTTGTAATTAAATTCGCCATCTTCGTCTATTGCATAAATTTCATTAGCGCGAACCGCCAAAAGAATAGGGATGCACTTTAGGACTTCTGGATATTTAGTAATAAGTACATCGAACTCTTGTTCAATATTCTGCGAACCGACCAGGGTGTTTAAAATGTTTAGTTCTACTTTTATTACATCTACGTTCTTATGAATTTTTGGAAAGTCGATATAGTAGCCGTAGTCAGCAATACTTTCACGAAACTCTCCTAGCCATGTGTTAAAATCCTTTTTCATTATTATTTCTTTCTAGTTACTGAAATTTAATATTAACAATTCGCTTATTTTGCCTCGTGCGTCGCTGTTTCGGTTTATCATGCGTGTCGCTGAAACGCGCTTTATATTCTGTTTTGAATATGCGTTATCGAAGAAGTCGTCATCTTCATCTGCGTTTTTCGGGTCGGAATTGCTTACTACTATTTTTGCGCCTTTTTTGTCTAGTAATTGCACGAACTCAGCCAGCTCTAGTTGGTTTTTGTCGTCGAACAATTTCTCTGTATAAGATGTAAAGTTTGCGGTAGACGTTAATGGCCGATAGGGCGGGTCAAAGTAAACAAAAGTTTTGTCGTCTATAAAGTCGGCTGATTTCTTGTAATCGCCACATATTATCTTAACGTTTTTAAGGCGCCAAGAAACGGCCCTAAGATTATCTTCGTTGCAAATTTGAGGGCTCTTATAGGCGCCCATTGGTACATTAAAATCACCATGTTTATTTACGCGATAAAGACCGTTAAAGCAGGTTCTATTTAGGAAAATCATTAGCATGGATTTTTCTGAATTTAAGTTGCGTCTTCCCATATGCTTTAACTCATTAAAACGCTCGCGCGCTTTTATATACATATCTTTTCGTTCGATATCGTTTAGTTCTAGATAGGCTTTTTCTGTCGATTTTAAGCAGTCAATAAGCTCGTCAACATTATCACGAATAGCAAGATACGTGTCGATTAAATCTCTGTTAATATCACTAATATAAACCTCATCCGGCGAATATTTGTTTAAAACGTCAAATAAGACGGCACCGCCACCAACGAAAGGTTCCGCATATTTAGTAATGGTTTTGTCTTTTTCGAAAGGGTAGTAGGCGCTAATTTCTTTCAGTAATTGGCCTTTACCGCCAGCCCACTTTAAGAAAGGTTTAGCGTCTTGAGTATTTTTGTTGTTATCTTTTTTGCGTGCATCTAGAGGTTTTAAGGCGTTTTCTGGAATAATCCATACATTTCCGACAAATGATGCTCCCTCGATTCTGTTTTCTGAACAAAGAGTAACCACTCTTCGTTGCGAAATCCCCCATTTCGTCGCGATATCTTTGGCTGAAACAAAAGCCATAAAACCTCCACAATTAATTTATACATACTATTATACCAAATCTGGAATAAAATTGGATCTAAAAATGATATAATTATTCTATAGCAAAAGAAGAATTCTATACAAGAGGATACGCTGACAATTATGTAGAATTTGGTGACTCTATCAAATTTTAAAGATAAAAGAGTCCCAAGCTATATACGGTGGAGTCGCAATCAATCAAAAAGGCGGGCAAAAGGGCGATTTTCTGATGAATACGCAAGCAAACGCCAAATTCACGTGTCTAGTAGAAATAAAAAAATCTATTACGAAATTATTAAGTAAAGAATCATGTAGAAATGGAGCCTATAGTGTTAGCGATGAACTTGTGGGCGCCGTAGCTCAACTACAAGCAAATTGTGCAACCTGGGAAAAACGAGGGATCTCGTTTAGATCAAAATAGAGATATAATGGGCAATATTTATACAGTCCAGCCAAAAGGCCTCTTAGTAATCGGCAACACAACAGAGCTTTCAGAGAATAGAGACAAGCGGAACTCGTTCGAAAGATTCAGGCGAAATCTCCAAAATCCCGAAATTATTACTTTTGACGAACTGAAAGAAAGAGCAGAGTTTATAGTGAACGAGCCTGACAATAGCAGTGTAGACGAGGCAAAATCTAGTGAGCCATTTTTCGGATACCCTCTATAATTTGTTCTTTAACCGCAATATCTTTTTTATTATTCCCTGAATTAGTGATGGTATTTTCAATAACATTTCCGCCCTAATTTGATAAAATAAAAGCATCGAAGCACTCGCACGGCGCCGAAGGTACCTACCGCGAGGGCTTCTTTTTTACCGCAATTTTAACAGATCTGAATACAATCTTATATAATATAAAAAACTTGCCCGAAATCCTCCAAAAATCACCAAAAACCACTTGCTTTTCCATATATAGTGCCGTATACTAGATATTAGACACTAAATATAGCGTTTCTAACGCTGATAGCACTCTAAACACATAAAATAATAAACATTGAAGGAGGTATCAAATGTTTAAGCGTATCGTCAAACGCGACGGCAAAATCGTCAAATTCGACCCCGAAAAAATTACTGAAGCTATTGCTAAGGCCGGTCTTGCGACTGAAGAATTCAAAGCCGACCGCGCCAAAGCTTTGACCGAAAAAGTTTTAAAGCGTGCCGAAGAAAAAATCACCGCTCGCACTCCGAACGTCGAGCAAATTCAGGATATTGTCGAAGAAGTTTTGATGGAATCGAGTTTTAAGAAAACCGCGCGTTCCTACATTCGCTACCGTCAAGAACGTTCTCGTGTGCGTAACGCTAAATCTGACCTCATGATGGTCTATCGCACCATTTCTCATGCCGATGCTTCCGAAGATTCCGACATTAAACGTTCGAACGCTAACGTTGATGGTGACTCCGCAATGGGGAAGATGCTTCAATTCGGCGCCGAAGGTTCCAAAGTTTTCGCGAAAACTTTACTATTGCGCCCCGACATCGCTGCCGCCCACGATAACGGCGATATTCATATTCACGACCTCGACTTCTACGCCACCGGCACCCTGACTTGTTGCCAGTCTGACCCCTTCGTGCTGTTTGAAAACGGCGGCTTCAACACCGGTCACGGACATCTGCGCACCCCGAATTCTATCGGTTCCTACGCTGCCCTCGCCGCGATTCTTCTTCAGGCCAACCAAAACGAGCAACACGGCGGTCAGTCTATCCCGAACTTCGACTACGCCATGGCGCCAGGTGTCAATAAATCTTTTAGAAAAGCCTTAAAGCGCAATCTCGAAAAATACAACGAATTTGCCGACAAAAGTCTCAAACTCGAGGTCAAAGACGATTACGAATTCGGCGACGATAAAAAACTCGAAAAAGCTAAATGGCCGAAAAAAGTCATCGAAGTCTCGAATGCTGATGTCGAACGCGAAACGCTCCAAGCCATGGAAGGTTTCATTCATAACTTAAACACCATGCACTCTCGTGCCGGCGCTCAAGTTCCATTCACTAGCATCAACTTCGGCACCGACACCACTCCCGCTGGCCGGTTAGTTTCGAAAAACTTACTCCAAGCCACCGAAAATGGCCTCGGCAAAGGCGAAACTCCGATTTTCCCAATCAGCATTTTTAAAGTCAAATCCGGCATCAACTACAACCCCGGCGACCCGAACTACGACCTCTTCCAAAAATCCATGGAAGTCTCTGCCAAGCGCCTATTCCCGAATTTCTGTTTTATCGACGCCCCCTACAACTTAAAATATTACAAAAAAGGCGACTACCGCACCGAAATCGCGACCATGGGCTGCCGCACGCGCGTTTTCGCTAGTATTTTCCCCGAATCCGACGGCATCGTCACCGGCCGCGGCAATCTCTCTTTTACAACCATAAACCTTGTTCGTCTCGGCATTAAACACGGAATTTGCACTGGCGAACGAAAAGAAGCCGATTGGGATGGCTTTTACAAAGAACTCGACGAGAAAATGGACCTAGTCAAAGACGAACTTTTGGAACGCTTCGAATTCCAGGCCAACCAACACGTTCGCAATTTCCCATTCCTCATGGGGCAAGGCAACTGGTTCGGCTCCGAAAAACTAAAACCAAACGACACTTTACGCGACGTCATCAAACACGGAACTTTAAGCATCGGCTTCATTGGTCTCGCCGAAACGCTCGTTGCGATGACCGGTAAACATCACGGCGAAGATGAAGACGCGCGCGAACTCGGGCTCGACATCATCACCCATATGCGTGAAAAATGCGACAGTTATTCCAAAAAGTACAAATTAAATTTCTCGCTCCTCGCCACCCCGGCTGAAGGTATCGCTGGGCGCTTCACTAAAATCGACCGCAAAGAATACGGCACGATTAAGGGCGTCACCGACCGTGATTTCTATACTAACTCCTTCCACGTCCCGGTCTACTACCCGATTTCCGCTTTCGACAAAATCGACATCGAAGCCCCATATCACGAACTTTGTAATGCTGGGCATATCACTTACATCGAACTCGATGGCGACCCGTCGCAAAATCTCGTCGCTTTCGAATCCGTGATTCGCAAAATGCACGACGCTGGCATCGGTTACGGCTCGGTCAACCACCCTGTCGATCGCGATCCAGTCTGTGGTTTCTCGGGCGTGATTACTGGCGACCGTTGCCCACATTGTGGTCGGCTCGAAGGAGATTTGCCGTTTGAAAAAGTTAAACTCTCCGCGAAAGGGAAGTAAATGCCTACAAAATTCGATCTAGATCAATATCTACTCGATAATATTTCCAAACAACTCGAGGTTCCGGATGGCTATATTCGCCTGTCCGGTCCTCTCGAACATGACAATATCGTGAATGGCGATGGTCTCCGTGCGATTGTCTGGACTCAAGGTTGTCCGAATCATTGTAAAGGTTGCCAAAATCCCGAAACTTGGGATTGTGAAGCGGGATTTTTGATTAAAATCGATGAAATTAAACAACGTCTTGCCGAATTTAAAGGCCAAAACGGTCTCACTTTTTGTGGTGGCGAGCCGTTCGTTCAAGCTAAAGCTTGTAA
>CAVFNU010000063.1:0-11973 GCA_963624235.1 bacterium
AAAATAAAAGTAGTAGTGTGAACTTTGATGTGACGTATACGAAGGAGTTGGCGCCTCGTTATTAAGTTATTCTCCGAACTTCTCCCGGAGCCATTTATCCGCCGGCCCCGCCGTCATCAAAATCACTAAATACCCCTGTTTTAGATATTCTTTCAAGCGTGATTCAAGCGCGCTTGAAAGTTCCGAAACTTCCGCTTTTTCCCGATTTTTAAGCCCCGAAATCAACTCTTTTGGCGAAAGAACCGGCAAACTCGGATCTTCCCGTGTCAAATACGTCGGCAACCAAAAAATCTTATCTACCCCCAAAAATGCCTTTTCATACCCTGCCCGCACTTTATGTTGACGCGTATTTTGATGTGGCTGATAAACCACTACCACCCCTGTTTTTCCACTTTTTTCCGCCTCTTCACGTGCCATTTCCACCGTTGTCGCAATCTCTTCCGGATGATGCGCATAATCTGTATAAACCCCGTCTGCAAGTTTTTCAAATCTTCGTCCCACCCCTGGAAAATCGTTCAAAATCCGAATAACCTCATCCCGTTTTTTACCAATCTCACCCCTGTTTTCGGAACTTTCAGGTGCGCCTGCTTTAGTATTCTCTGCTCTGACTATCAATGAAATCGCCTCCGCCGCCAACGCCGCGTCTTTTCTTCGCACCTCTCCCGCTAACTGAAAATCTTTTGCCGCAAAAATCGCCGTCGCCTCAGATGCCACTATCCGCTCACTCTGTCGTTCAAACTGCAAAAATGCCTCTTGGTAGTCCTCCTTAGTCGGATAAATATCCGGATGATCATATGAAACAGTCGTAATCACCGCCGTCCACGGCGAAAATTTCAAAAAATTCCGATCATATTCGTCCGCTTCATAGATAAAATATTTATCACCCGTATGATATGCCCCTGCTGGTGCAAATCCCAAAGTTGTTCCGACAATATAAGAAGCCGGCAACCCCAGTTTCAGTGCCGTCCACACAATCATCGCCGTTGTCGTTGTCTTGCCGTGCGTCCCTGCGACCGCCACCATTTTGAGTCCCAACTTTTCCACCAACCACGCCGTAAATTCATCTCTTTTCGAAACTTTCACGCCCGCTTCTCGCGCCAACACTAATTCCGGATGATTTTCCGGCAACGCCGATGTATATACAAACCAATCCACCCCTGTTTTTAACTTTTCACGCAAAAATTCCCCGTCTTGTTCGCCAATCTTTACCTCAATTCCCGACCGAATTAACTCTTCATACACCGCCCCCTTCGATAAGTCCGAGCCAAACACCGAAAAACCCGCCTGCTTAGTCATCAGCGCCAGCGGACCCATCCCCGTCCCTGAAATTCCCGAAATGTAGATATTCATGCTATAATTATATAATGAATATCAAATCCGAGCAAGAAATGTTAGAATTCGGCGAAAATTTTGCTGGGGAGCTCGAATTTCCCGCGATTATCGAACTTATCGGCGATGTTGGCGCCGGCAAAACTACTTTTACGCGCGGTCTCGCCAAAGGCCTCGGTGTTAAAGAACCGATCACCAGCCCCAGCTTCACTATTTCTAAAGCTTATGCTTTAAAGTCCGGTGGCAACCTTGTCCACTACGACTTTACCGTCTCCCCGACCCCGGTCTGATGGCTGACGACCTCCGTGAAAATCTCACGAACCCCAAAAACGTCGTTATCATCGAATGGGGCGAATCCGTCGCCGAACTTTTGCCCGAAAATCACTACAAAATCGAAATCCGCTATGCCGAAAACGGTCGGGAGATTATTTTATGAACCTCTATCTAGACACTTCCACTCCTGAAGTTATCTTAAAATTAGATGACCACGAATACCGCGAAGAGCTCGGTCGCGACATGGCCGAAAAACTCCTCGGCTTTTTAAAAGGCAAACTCGCCGAAAACGGCAAAACTTTTCACGACATCGCTCAGATTACTTTCATGAGCGGTCCCGGCTCTTTCACGGGTCTCCGCATCGGCGCCACTATCGTTAACACTCTCGCCCACGAATTAAATATTCCATTGTACGACCACCACGGCGAAAAACATCCTCTCATTCTCCCCGATTACGGCCGCCCCGCCAACATCACCGCCCCTAAAAAATAATCTTATGATATAATTAAAAACATGAAGCACAAAATGAACTTACAACCAAAATATTTTGATTTTATCAAAAACGGCACCAAGCGTATCGAGCTCCGTCTTTACGATGAAAAAAGAAGCAAAATCCAACTTGGTGATATTATTGAATTTTCAAAATCAGAAAACGATAAACTAAATGCAGAAGTTATCGGACTTTTAAGATATGAGAATTTCGCGGATCTATTTGAAGATTTTGACATTTCTATTCTGGCTGATACCTCAATGGCAAAACAAGAATTACTAGATGTACTGAGCGAGTTCTATACACCAGAAAAACAAGCTGAACACGGGGTGCTCGGTATCCGTTTACGAGTATTATAAACTTATAAGCACCCTCGAAAGGGTGCTTTTTGATGTCGGCAGTTGATATTACATAGTGCCATTAAACACGTGCTCTTTAGAATGATCGTTGTAATACCCCAATTTAAGAACCTGTGTCTCAACCCAACTATATTTTCGGATAATACCTACGAATTGATCGAGCTTGTAATCAGCAATTGTAATAAGTGGTTTTGTAATCCCTAGCCATTCAAAGCACCTCTTGAATAACTCCGTAGCGATACCACGTTTCTGATATTCGGGCTTGACGTAAAATGTACTTATCTTACGCTCTTCTTCATCTTTCTTCAGGAAAGCAGTAGCAGCAATTTTTCCGTCAACGAAACAAGAAAAAATCTCGCGTTCTCCATCGAAAATACCAGGCACATATTTACTGTAGAAGTGATCAGTATGGTCAGGATAATCTTCGCAAATCCAATCTGTAATTAGATAACTTTCACAGATGATTTTAGAAAATTCTTTACTGCGACCAGCCTTGAGTAAATTCGACATCTTAAAGAATTCGCATGTGGTTTTATTGTCTTTCGTTTTGGGCTCTAACTCAAAGACATAAACACCAAGCGCTTCTCTATCTTTAGGATAAATCCCTTGGAGCGTTTTAAGCGCTCCTTTGAAAGTCATTCCCGGCAACACGCGCTCGACACCCTCAACTTCCAGCATCCTCTTGAAACCATCGTAAATGCCAATACGCTTTACGTTAAACTCATTTGGACCGTAGTTTTCAAATGTAATCGTGTCTCCTTCATGAACCTTCTTAATTTGCGGATAACCCACACGTATCTCAAGGCTTTTGTTTCCGCTCTTAAGTTGACGGAAGTACTCTTTTTTGATCCTCCAGAAGTGCTTTTTCGTCATCGTATATCAACTCCTTTCAATGTACTAGTGAGCGCACCATTACGCATCACTTATTTCTGCAATATAACACAAAAGCCCATATTTAGCAATACCATCTCTGGCTCTACATCACTCTGAAACACCCCACCTATTTCCGATTCTTAATCAAAGCATGCGCAAAAATCGCCGTAAACATCGCGCACGAAATTATCGCCACCCCTAAAATTGTCGCCATAACCGCATAACCCTTCGTTCCATCCGGTTTTACCACCGAAGTTTCACCCAGCGGCGCCACATAAGACGGATCACTCGGGTCATAAGCAACTTGGACTCCGTCCGTCCCCGCGACTTTCGACTCAACCACATTCAGATTCATTTTCGAAAATTTTACCTTAAACACCGAATCTTTCGAATCTCGATCCGCATGGAAAATTCGCACAATCGACCCCTCATCCTTCGTCACCGTCGTTCCGCTATATGCTAAATCTTCTCCATCAACGCTTGTATAAACCTCTCCTTTTTCATTAATCGAAAGTTTCCCCGTCGAAGCTTTGTGAATCCCGCCCATATCCAACACTAACCGATTCCCAACAAACACAAACGTATCATCATCCGCTGTAATTTCAAAATTCTCTTCCCCGCTCGCCATCACCGTAAACGGCACCGCAAAATTCATCGTAAATAACTTATTGTGCCCCTCATTTATGCTATCGCCAGCACTAAAGTCCACTTCATCTAAAGGATAAAAATCATCACTTTCAAACGAAAACTCCGCTCCCGCCCCATAAGCCAATTTCAGAGTCCCCGTATACGCCTTACTTTTTCCGTCAACATTCTCAAACCATCGCATCAAATCCGTCAAACCTCGATCCGGCATCATTTTCCCCGTCCCAGTCGCCACCGGCAAATATTTTTCATTCAATTCATATTCCACTAGCCCTTGCTCAATCTCCCGATAGACATAACCACAACTCGACCATTCAAACTGTCGACTTTTTAACTCTTTATTATTCCCTAGATCGTATAAATTCACGCATTCATCTGCCTTTTGATCAAAATATGACACTGGCAAGTTAATATCCGACCCCTCTTCAACTCCCGCACTCGCTAAAATCGCTTCCGGCTCTCCCGAAATTGCTACTTTGTCAATATTTTCCACCGTTTTCGACAACCCAAAGATCGACAACAAAAGCCCCGCGCTAAAGACCACCAACCCCGTCATCATCATGACCCGAGACTTTTTCTGCTGCCTCATACCCTGAGTATAAGACTTTTTCTCAAAATAGTCAACCCTAGGACCGACAAGCTATCGTGTTTCGCCCAATTCCTATTCCGCCGGAATCCCCAACTGATCATCCGACATCACCCCCTGTCCAAACGGCTTTTCATAATCATCCACCGCCTGAATTTCCTTCTCCAAATTTTCCAAATACTCTTCCAACACTTCCATACTCATTTTTCCCGATTTCTCGAATTCATATTCCAGCTCTTTTTCCTGTTCCTCTTTGTCCACAATTTCCTGTTCATCCGGCAAATAGCCCGGCCGCGACCGATCAAGATAAATGTCCCCCGAATTATGGTAAATCGCCAACGACACCCCTGTTGTCAACGTCGCAATCACCACCGATATTATTCCTAAAATCACCAAATTTCGCGCTCCTGATTGCTCTTTTTTCACGCCCGACCGTTCTTTTTTTGCGACCAATCGTCTTTTTCTCATAACTTCCCTTTCAGTCCATTCGCCAATTTCACATGCACCGACAACAAACTCCGCATTTTCAACGTGTCTTGTTCCACAATTTTCCGTTTTTGCCGCACTTTCACTAATTGATCATAAAATTTCCCCGACTCCGTCCGGCAATCCATCGTCACCAAACTTTCCAAATCTTGTTGATAACTGACAAAATCATTCGCAAACAACTCCTTCGCTTCACTAATTTTATTCTGATTTTCAACCAATTCCGCCGATGACAAACTATTTTCCACCGTTCGCACATTAAATGGTACCACAAATTTCGTCAAAATCGTCTCATACAGCCCCCCAAAATATACTCGCGTTCGCGCATCTGTTTTTTGAATATTTTTCAACTCATTCAAAATCGTCTCACATTTCTCTTTCACAGCACTTTCTTGTGCCTCCGAAGCTGCCACCGCTGGAAAAGCCGTCACCACCGAAGAAACTTGACAAAGCATAAGAAGTGTGATACAATAGAAAGTTAGCCTCTTTTTCTTCATATCTTTATTATAACACAACAATTAATCTCTTTTCAAAAGCACTGTAAACGCCTCCGCTGGAATATCCACTTTCCCAAATCGTTTCAATCGTGCCTTCCCTTTCTTCTGTTTAGACAGCAGTTTCGCCTTTCGGTCCCGGTCCCCCGTATGAATTTTCACCGTCACATCTTTCCGATACGCCCCAATCGTCTCACGTGCAATAATCCGCGCCCCAATCGCCGCCTGCAACGCCACCTCGAAATTTTGCCGCGGAATTACTTCCTTCAATTTCTTCGTCACCTCTCGCCCAATCGCCTCCGCCTCGCTCCGATGCGCCATCACCGACAACGCGTCCATTTTCTCCCCCGTCACCAAAAAGTCTACTCTCACTAAATCCTCCGCCCGGTAATCATCCAGCTCATAATTAAATGACGCATATCCGCTCGTCGCCGACTTCAATTGATCATAGAAATCCGTCAGCAAATTCGCCATCGGCGCCTCAAAATCAATCACCGCCCGCTCCTCGATATACGACAAATTCGTCTGATGCCCCCGTTTTTCATTGATCAAATTCAGCACCCCACCAATCATCTCCCGCGGCACAATAATCTCGCCTTTCACCCACGGCTCCCGAATCTCCGAAATCTCACTCGCGTCCGGCAAATCCGCCGCCGATTTAATCTCGACCACTTCCCCATTTGCCATCACTACCTCATAATTTGTCGACGGATTCGTAATAATCAGCTCCAATTTAAATTCCCGCTCCAACCGTTCCCGAATAATATCCATATGAAGTAGCCCCAAAAACCCGATCCGAAGACCAAATCCTAAAACTGGCGAATTCTCCGGCTCGAATTGAAGCGCCGAATCAGAGAGCGCCAATTTCTCTACTGCCTCACGCAAATCCTTATACTGATCATTACTGACTGGGAAAAATCCCGCATACACAAACGGCAACACGTTTTTATATCCCGGCAACGGTTTCAAAATCTCACCTTTCGTATCTAAAATCTCGTGCGTTTTTATCTCTTCATTCTCACGCACAACTAATCCCTTCGCGAGCGTCACCGTATCACCAACTTTCGCTTCCCGCGTGGTCTTCAAGTTCGTCACGATATAACCAATTTCCCCCGCTGAAAGCTTTTCTTTCGGCGTCATTTTTGGCGTTAAAATCCCAATTTCAAGCGCCAGCCCCTTTTTCCCCGCCGCCATCATCAAAATCTCAGAATTTTTTCGAATCTCCCCCTCAACCACCCTTACATACAGCACCACCCCTCGATAATCATCAAAATACGAGTCAAAAATCAACGCCCGAGTAACGCTCGGGGCAAACATTAACTCGGGGGACGACTGCTTTTGGGCATTAGCTCCGACATTACATTCAATGACCCGATCGAGAATCTTATTCACCCCCGCCCCCGTTTTCCCCGACGCCTCGATAATCTCCTCGCGCTTACACCCAAGCAAACTAATAATTTCCCCGGCCGTTTTCTCGACATCCGCCGCCGGCAAATCAATCTTATTAATCACCGGAATAATCTCGAGATTCTGCTCGAGTGCCAAATACACATTCGCCAGCGTCTGCGCCTGAATCCCTTGCGTCGCATCGACAACCAGCACCGCTATCTCCACCGCCTGCAAAGACCTTGATACCTCATACGAAAAATCCACATGCCCCGGCGTGTCGATTAGATTCAGTGTATACCCCTTCCACCGCATCGTCACCGGCGCCAGCTTAATCGTAATCCCTTTCTCGCGCTCGAGCTCCATCGAATCCAAAAGTTGCGATTGCATCTCTCGCTTCGCCACCGTCCCGGTAATTTCCATCATCCGGTCCGCAATCGTCGATTTCCCGTGGTCAATGTGCGCTATAATACAAAAATTCCGAATTTTATCCATAGACATTTTAACTTTCCATTATAGCACACTTTTCACTTTTTGTCAACCACAACTCCATCGCGACCCTTCTCGACCCCTATTCTATTGCTCTACCCCAATCATCGACAGCGACAACTTCCCCCGGTCATCAATCGCCACCAGTCGTACCTTAATTTCGTCACCTTCATGCAACACTTCCGTCACTTTCGCCAACCGTTTTTTATCAGTAATCTGCGAAATATGCAACATCCCGTCAATCCCTGGCAAAATCGTCACAAATGCGCCGAAATCCTTAATCGTCGCCACTTTCCCCTTGTAAATTTTGCCAACTTCCGGCTCTTCCACTAGCGACTTCACCCATTCCAGGGCCTTCTCGATCGCTTCCGCATTCACCCCCGAAATCGTCACCAGCCCCGAATCCTCAATATCCACTTCCGCCCCAGTTTCCGAAGTAATTTTATTGATCGTCTCCCCGCCTTTACCAATCACCGCCCCGATTTTCTCCGGTTTAATCATTAATTTCTCAATTCTCGGTGCATACTCACTCATTTCCGCCGGCGCACTAATCACGCTCTTAATATGTTCTAAAATGAACATCCGCCCCGCGTGCGACTGCTTCAGCGCTTTTTCCATAATTTCCACCGGCAAACCATGCACCTTCATATCCATCTGGAGCGCCGTAATCCCCTCTTCGGTCCCCGTCACCTTAAAGTCCATGTCGCCCGCAAAATCTTCCGCATCCATCAAATCCGTCAGTACATATGCCTTATCAATATCATCCGCAGTAATCTCCGTCCCCTTCGGCACGTTCACTATCAGCCCCATCGCCACCCCCGAAACCGGTCGTTTCAGGGGCACACCGGCATCGAGCAAAGCCATACACGACGAACAGGTCGCCGCCATCGAGGTCGAACCATTTTGCGACATAATTTCGGTCACCGAACGAATCGCGTACGGAAATTCTTCTTCCGAAGGCAACACCGGAATCAACGCCCGCTCCGCAAGATACCCGTGCCCAATTTCCCGTCGCCCTGGCGAGCCCAGCCGCCCCGGCTCCCCCACCGTATATTTCGGTGCATTGTAATGATGCATATATCGCCGTTTGCCTTCAGTCACTTCCATCGTGTCCACCTCTTGCGAATAAGATAACGGCGCCAGCGTCACAATATTCATCGCCTGCGTCACTCCGCGCGTAAATAGGGAAGAACCATGCGTTCGTGGTAAAATCGACACTTGTGACGAAAGCGGTCGCACTTCGTCCAATTTTCGTCCATCCGGTCGCACCCCCTCCTCGATAATTCCCCGACGCACTTCTTTATGTACCGCAAGTTCAAATGCTTGATCGTAGACATCGCGCAAATTCGCGTCATACCACTCAACTTTTTCATTATCCGTCTCGCCCTGACCTTTAGAGAGTGCAAACTCATCATGCATTTTATATTTCAAATCGTCCAAAATCTGCGCCCGCTCCATCACATTCCCCCGTACCTTCGAGCCAAATTTCCCCTCTGTCCACTCGGCAACTTCCGCCGCGACCTCTTCGGACGGCAGAATCAGTTCATACTCTTGCTTCGCCGCCGCAACTTGTTCAGCCAATTTTCTCTGTAGATCTAACGCCGGTTGCACATTTTTCACCGCCCAGTGCATCGCCTCAATAATCATCTCCTCTGGCACTTCGTTCGCCCCCGCCTCGACCATCATCACTTTGCCATCTTTACAAGCTACCACGAGATCAAGCGGCGACTTTTCGCGCTCTTCCGGCGACAAAAAGGCCTTAAATTCCCCGCCAATTCGCCCAATTCTCACCCCTGCCACTGGCCCATCAAACGGCACGCCCGCATTCATCAATGCCGCACTCGCCGCTATCATCGCCACACAATCCGGTCGAAAATTCGGATCCATCGAAAGCACCGTACAGACTACCTGTACCTCTTGACGATAGCCCTTCGGGAACAGCGGTCGAATCGGCCGATCGATCAACCGCCCAACCAATATCGCTTCATCTGCCGGCTTACCTTCGCGCTTGATAAATCGCGACCCCGAAATCTTTCCCGCCGCATAAAATTTCTCTTCGTAATCGATCGACAACGGGAAAAAGTCCTGCACCACCGGCTTCGTCCCCACCACCACCGAGCCAAGCACTACCGTATCCCCATACGTCACCAGCACCGACGATGTCGACCGAAAACCAACTCGATTCACCTCGAGCGTCAATTCTCGCCCCAACCATTCAGTAGACATCCGCACCGTCTTCTTGCCGTTAGGATTAATAATTTCCATAAAAATACCCTTTCTGGGAAAACTTCAGGTAATTATTTAAAAATGTATTCATTAAAGTGTGTTAGCATATTTTCAGGGCATCCGGAGGCCGCTGCCGAGGGAAAGAGGCCGAGCCCCGTGAAGACGGGCGCGAGGAACCCGGCCCTGAAAAATGCTAACGCACTTTAAGATTTTGATAAATAATTATCTGCCGTCTTCCCAATGTTAATTTACTACTTCCATTATACCAAAACTTGCATTTATTCGCAAAGTATGCTATAATAGAAAGGTTGGGGAGTATTCCGCAAACATGCATTCTGCCCCTAATGCACATTAAAGTTCGAGAAAAGAAAGTAGGCGATCATCCAAATGGAAGATCACGAAAAAATGAAAGAATTAGAGCTAGATTTCAAAGCTTTACGAGTTGAACGCGAAATGGCATTAAACATTGCCTTAGCCAAACTCGAAAATGCGGCAAAATCTTGTGAGCAAAGCAATAGCGGCTACAATCTTTTTAGCGCCATTCAACACCGAATCAAAAGTTTTGACTCCATCGTTGAAAAATGCACACGTCGAGGATATGAGCTGTCTCTTGACAGCATCTGCAAAAATATTCTCGATATCGCGGGAATTCGCATCATCACGCCATTCCGTGACGATGTCTACTCGGTTGTGAACATTCTGCGTCACATTCCGGGTATATTTATTCTCGAGGAAAAAGATTATGTCGCTTCTCCGAAAGAGAACGGCTATACGAGCTATCATCTGCAAGCTCAACTCGAAGTTTTCAAAATCGGCAACGGAACTAAATTAGTCCCCGTTGAAATTCAAGTCCGCGATAAAGCCATGGATTTGTGGGCAACCACGGAGCATATTGTTAAATACAAGAATTCCGTTGCCTCGCCGGATGCTGCGAAACATTACAAGAGAATCGCCGAGCTCTTGACGAAAGTCGACGAGCTGGCGATCGAATTACGCGATTTCGGCCGAGTCGACTCGTCCCTCTAACTCTTGAACCCAGCCCGCCTCATTTGGCGGGCTTTTTCAACTCGCCAAATCCGTTTTTTGCCCACTAAAATTCACCGCCCAACATTTCCGCTCGCTCCGCTGTTAATCACTCGTAAAAAAATCCGCCAATCGTTATCGGCGGATTTTCTCTTGCTATTATTTTCTCAACCCAAGTTTCGAAATTGTTTTCTTGTACAGCTCAAAATCGGTATTTTCGAGGTATTTCAGCAGTTTTTTCCGCTTCCCTACCATCTGAATTAATCCTCTTTTGGCCATAAAGTCATGTTTATTGTTCTTCACGTGCTCAGTCACTTCTTTAATCCGAGCCGTCAAGATCGCAACTTGAACTTCAGGAGAACCAACGTCTTGCTTGCTCCGCGCGACACTGGCAATAGCCTTGTTCTTATTCTCTTTTGTAATCATTGCCCCATTATATCACATCTGTTATAATATTGCAATAATGAACGAAGACAAAATCATTTTAATCGACAAACCCGCCGGCATCTCCAGTTTCGGCGTGGTCGCGAAAGTTCGCGGTAAGTTAAAAGCCGAATTTGGCCACAAAGTCAAAGTCGGCCACACCGGCACTCTCGACCCCTTCGCTACCGGACTTTTAATTTTACTCTCCGGCAAAATGACCAAAAAATCCGCCGATTTTCTAAAATTCGACAAAGTCTACGAAGCCGACCTAAAGCTCGGCTTCACCTCCACCACCGGCGACCCAGAAGGGGAGATTATAAAGAAAGATGTATTTCTGACGCCTGATACCAACAATATTGAATCAGTATTATCAAAATTTACAGGCGCCATTCAGCAAACTCCACCCAAATTCTCCGCCATCAAAATCAACGGTCGGCGCGCCTATAAACTCGCTCGTGAAGGCAAAGATTTCGAAATCCCCTCTCGCGAAGTTACGATTTATAGCATCGAAATTTTAAGCTACAACTATCCCGAACTCAAAATCTGCGTCCACTGTAGCTCTGGCACCTACATCCGCACTCTCGCCGAAGACATCGGCGAAGCACTCGGCACCGGCGCCTATCTCACCGCCCTCCGCCGCCTCCAAATCGGCAGTTACAATATTAAAAACGCTGAAAAACTTGTGTTATAATATAGTTATGTTAGTCTACCGTTCTCGTCTTATCGGCACACCGGTGCTTAGCGTTCAAGCTGGCGGACCCATCGCTAACCTCTCCGACCCGATTGTTGATCCTGATAATTTGAAAATTCTCGGTTTTTTTCTTTCCAATTCAGCGGCGAACGCAATCAACAACATTCTCGATATTTCTTCCATTCGCGAATATTCGCAAT
>CAVFNU010000064.1:0-3124 GCA_963624235.1 bacterium
GAACGGAGGCGATGGACTGGGCGGGGATGCTGGAACGAATGTATCTTCGGTTTTGCGAACGCAAAGGTTTTAAGACGATTTTATTGGAGCGAACGACAGGGGAAGAGGCCGGGATTAAAACGGCGGTGTATGAAATTTCAGGGGTAAATGCTTATGGATTTTTAAAGTCGGAACATGGAGTACATCGGTTAGTGCGGTTGTCGCCATTTAATGCGAATAATTTACGTCAAACGTCATTTGCGCTGGTCGAAGCGCTACCGAAAATTACCGCCGAAACAGGGGTGGAAATTGATGAAAAGGATCTTCGAGTCGATGTTTATCGATCCGGCGGGCATGGTGGTCAGGGGGTGAATACGACTGATTCGGCGGTGCGGATTACGCATTTGCCGACGAATACGGTGGTGGCAATTCAAAACGAGCGAAGTCAGATTCAAAATCGTGAGAAAGCGATGGAAATTTTACGAGGTAAATTAGTTCAAATGCAACTCGAACAACACGCGACGTCACTAAAAGAACTAAGAGCAGGCGAATCGGCGGGCTGGGGGCAGCAGATTCGGAATTATGTTTTGCAACCTTATAAGTTAGTGAAAGATACGCGGACGGGCTACGAGGAAACTGATCCGGAGGCGGTCTTAGATGGTAAAATTGACGGCTTTATAGAGGCGTTTCTAGAAAAATAGACTGAATAATATGGCGGTTTTGCACGAAACCTGATTTTACTATTGACTTTTCATCGCGTTTGTGTTAAAATAGGAATTAGAGATATTGGTGATAATAGTGTCAGCAATAGATAGTACCTTAAAGGAGGTGATAGGTATGGAGGATAAACAAGATTCGATTTGGGTCGTTATTATATCCATTGCCTTAGCAGCGGCAGCAATCGTTGCGTGGTTGAATGGGTGGAGTCTGTTCCCCGATCCAACCCAAGACGACTTAAGCGATTACTACGAGTTAACCGAAAAAGAAGCGAAAGTTGTCAAAATAGCTGGTCAGCCGGCAGTTCGGAGTGAACCAATTGTTAATAGCAACGAAGACTTTTCGAACAGTTTTGGCAATGTTAGAAAAAACAAATTCACAGTTATTGTCAGTAAAACTTACGGGACTAAGAAATCGATAGATAGCCGAAACGGGGCATTTATCGGACTTAGTGTCGAAGAGGTCCTTGAGACCGCTGAGGGAAACGAATGGTTTCCCCATGATATTGTGAATGATCCGGATGGAATCGTTTGGATCAACCATGAATACATCGAAGTGATTTTATAGGCTAAATTAGCCTCTTCGGTTCCTTCAATCCCCGCCAAAATGGCGGGGATTTTTCCTGCGCGAAATTTAGGAAAATTTATAAAATTCGAAAATAGGGGTTGTCAAGAGGAGAAATCTGTGATATATTGGGTGTAATAGCTAGATGAGAGGCAAGGTTCTCGGGGTTCTTAACACTCTACCGAGAAAACCGGCTTGGTAATCTAGTTTTAAGAGTGTAAAAAATAACGGAAAGGAATAGGATGCAAGTCATTCTCGGCACCAAAATTGGTATGACTCAGATCATCGGCGAAGATGGCGTTGTTACTCCGGTGACAATCCTCGAAGCTGGCCCTTGCACGGTGACTCAGATTAAAACTGTCGAAAGCGACGGTTATAACGCGGTGCAAGTTGGTTTTGGTCAGAGTCGGAATCTGAGCAAGTCGGTTGCTGGCCACGCGAAAAAGGCCGGCGAAAATAACAGTCCTAAGGTCCTGCGCGAATTTCGTCTTGAGGCGATTCCGGAGGAAATGAAACTTGGGGATCAAATTACCGTGGAGAGTTTCAAGCTCGGCGATAAGGTCGCGGTGACTGGAACTTCGAAAGGTAAAGGTTTTGCGGGGACTGTCAAACGACACAACTTTATCGAATCGCGCAACACGCACGGGTTTAAGGGGAATATTCGTCGAGTTGGGTCGATCGGTTCGATGTATCCACAAAAAGTCTGGAAAGGCAAGAAAATGCCGGGCCGGATGGGACACGAACAAGTGACGGTGAAAAATTTGACCGTGGCTTATATCGATGTGGCGAAAAATTTGATTGGGCTAAAAGGCGCAGTGCCTGGCCCAAATAAAGGAATTGTAAGCTTGGAGGGAAAGGAGTAATATGGCAACTTTGAATAAAGATGTTTTCGGTCTCTCTGTAGAAAATCACGAATTGGTGAAATTGGCTTATGATGCATACCTTGCGAACTCGCGTTCTTCGCACGCTAAAACTTTGAAGCGAGGCGAAGTGCGAGGTGGTGGCAAGAAGCCGTGGAAGCAAAAAGGTACTGGTCGGGCGCGGTTTGGTTCGACTCGCAACCCGATTTGGCGACATGGTGGTGTGGCATTTGGACGCACCGGGAACGAAAACTTTACTAAGAAAATCGCGAAAAATGCGAAATTACTGGCTGTGCGACAGGCTCTCAGCATGAAAAATGCGGAAAAAGCTGTGGTCACGCTGGAAAAAGAAGTGAAACTGACCGGCAAGACTAAAGACGCGGTGAAAGTTTTGAAAGATTTGAGACTCGAGGATAAAAATGTTCTCGCGGTAGTGGCGGAGAAGACGCCGGAAGTTTTGCGCTCGACGAATAATTTGCCGAATGTGAAATTGGTGCGCGCAACTTACCTCAATGTGTTCGATATCATGAACGCAGACGCGATCGTATTTTCGGAAAAAGCCTTGAAGGAAACTGAAAAATGGTTAATCGGAGAGGAGAAATAAGATGGCGGAAACGAAGATTGAATTAAAGAAAATGCTCGAACCGCGCGCGACGGAGAAAACTTATAATGAACAGACTAAGCGAATTTATGTTTTTCCGGTAAAACGCGAAATGAGCAAACAACAAATCGCAAAACAAGTTGAAGATGAGTTTAATGTCAAGGTCGAAGAAGTAAAAACTTTGATTCGCAAGGGTAAGAAAACTCGATTTAGTCGTGGAAAACACGCTTATCCAGGAATTACTCATCGTCAAGATAAGAAGTTCGCATATGTGAAACTTAAAGAAGGTAATTCGATTCGAGTGTTCGACGAAGAGCCAGAAGTTAAAGCTAACGAAACCAGCGCAAAGGAAGCCAAAGACGCAAAAGCGAAAAAGGCGGACAAGAATGCAGGTAAGGAGAAC
>CAVFNU010000065.1:0-4763 GCA_963624235.1 bacterium
TTCATATACCCCGTCAGCTCCGACCGCACATTCGCTTTTTCGGATTTCAACTCTTCCTCGTTAAATTTCGGCTCCGCAATCGAAACCTGTTGCAGCTCCATAATCCTCTCCCACTCAAAATCTGCACATTCCGTCTCATAACAAACCGAAATGTCGCTCGTCCAAGCGTTATGATACGCGCCATTTTTCGTAAATTCCGCCTCGAAAGCTTGTTCATCTTTAAATTTCGCATTCGCCCCGAACGCCAAATGCTCAACAATATGCGGAATCTCATAAACATCTTTATTTTTCGCATACAACATTCCCGCCCGAAACTGAATTCGCGTCGACATCACGCTCGCCCCCGGAATATCGATCAATAATCCACGTGCACCATTTTTTAATCTCACTTCTTCAACCGAATGTTTCATGATATTGACAAATCTCCAATTCTGTGCTATAATGGAAGTATCGGAATTATTTCCGCTTCGATTTTGATTTCTTACGTTTTGTTTTCTTCCGCTTCGTCGCGGATTTTTTCTTTACTCCTGCCCCTGGTGTAGCCTTCTTAAATTCTTTATCGAGATTTTCTTCACCACTCGAAATCTCATTCACACCCCTCTCAGTCTGGCTTTCCGCCATCTTAGTAAGCTCCGATTCATATTCTTCGCCGTCCGTAACATTATCCTCTACCGCCTCTGCCGGTGTAATCGAAAGCAAAATCTTCAAAACTTCTTCTCTTAAATTCCGCTGCAAACCATCAAACAACTTTTGTGACTCGCTACGATATTCAACTAATGGGTCGCGCTGTCCGACTGATCGCCAGTGAATTCCTTCGCGTAGATGTTGCATATTTTCCAGATGTTGCATCCATAAAGTATCCAAAACTTTCAAATAAACTTCGCGTTCGATTTTTCGCATCGTTTCCGCGCCGAATTCCGCTTCTTTTTTCGCATAAGCCTCTTCAATCGCTTCTAGTGCTGTTTTTTCACGGTCTTTTTCTTTGCGCTTAATCCCAATTCCGTGAATTAAATCATCATCAAAATCAAAAACCGCTTTAAATTCCTCATCAAAATTTTTATTCACCCGCGACGAAAATTCCGTCAAAGTTTTCGCCTCTTCGCGCATCAAACGTTTTATCTCCGGGAAGATATCATCTCCTTCGAGAATTCGCCGCCGAATTAAATAAACTACTTTTCGGTGACGGTTAATCACGTTATCATATTGGACCACATTTTTTCGTGAATCGAAATTGAATCCTTCAATTCGTTTCTGCGCCGCCTCAAGCGTTTTCGAAATTGAGCGTGTTTGGATCGGTGTATCTTCATCTACTCCGAGTCTAGACATTAAAGTCTTCACTCGGTCACCCTGGAAAATCCGCATCAAATCATCTTCACAAGAAACGAAGAATTGCGTCGTACCGGGATCGCCCTGACGACCACCACGACCACGTAACTGATTATCCACCCGCCGCGAATCGTGCCGCTCCGAACCAATTACCACTAAACCGCCTAGTTCCTTCACGCCTTCGCCGAGCTTAATATCTGTTCCGCGTCCCGCCATATTCGTCGCCAGCGTAATCGCACCTTTTTCACCCGCTTTCGCGATAATCGCCGCCTCACGCTCATTATTTTTCGCATTCAAAATCTCATATGGTAAACCGAATTGTTCCAAATAATGCGCAATTTCTTCATTATTTGCAATCGAACCCGACCCAACTAATACCGGTTGACCTTTTTCATGATATTTTTTAATCTCCGCTGCAATCGCCTTCAACTTCCCAGCCTTCGTTTTATAAATCAAATCGTCTTTGTCAATACGTGCAATCGGCTTATTCGGCGGAATCTGAATTACATCGAGAGCATAAATCTGTTGAAACTCTTCTGCTTCCGTAAACGCCGTTCCGGTCATCCCTGACAGCTTTTTATATAATCGGAAGAAGTTCTGGAACGAAATCGTCGCGAGCGTCATCGATTCCTGTTTCACCGCCACACCTTCTTTCGCCTCAATTGCCTGATGCAAGCCTTCATTATAGCGTCGCCCTTGCATCAACCGTCCCGTATGTTCATCAACAATAATCACCTCGCCCGAATTCGTCACCACATAGTCTTTATCACGTTTAAACACCACTTCCGCTCGAATCGCCTGTTCTAAATGATAGACCAAACGCGTATTCTTCGTCGAATACAGAGTTTCCACCCCGAGCAGATCCTGAACTTTTTCAATCCCCGCGTCCGTCAAGGTCACCGACCGACGTTTTTCATCAAAAACATAATCATCCGGCACTAATTTCGCCGCAATTTTCGCAAATTGATAATAACTTTCCGGATTATCGCCCGCTGGCGCCGAAATAATCAATGGCGTTCGCGCTTCATCGATCAAAATTGAATCCACTTCATCCACAATCGCAAAATTCAACTCTCTTTGACGCAAATATTGTACTTCGCTCGTCATATTATCGCGCAAATAATCAAATCCAAATTCATTATTCGTTCCATAGGTAATATCCGCCGCATAAGCCTCTTTACGCGAACAGGGTTTCAGATGTAAAAACCGCTCATCTTCGTGATCTTCATTCTCAAATTCCGCATCATAGATAAATGATGCATTATTCACGATCACACCAACCGAAAGCCCGAGAAAATCATAGATCGGTCCATTCCAACCCGCATCACGTTGCGCCAGATAGTCATTCACAGTCACAACATGAACACCGCGCCCAGTCAAACCGTTCAGATACGCCGGCAACATCGCCACTAAAGTTTTACCTTCACCAGTTTTCATTTCTGCGACCGTCCCCTCGTTCAAAACCATCCCCCCGATCAGCTGCACGTCATAAGGTCGAATACCCATCACTCGCTTCGTCGCCTCTCGCGCCACCGCAAATGCATCCGGCAAAATCTCATCTAGAATCTTTGTATCGTCTACTGGTGGCCGTTTTTTGCCGGTTTTGTTAATTCCCTCTTCCGCTTTAGCGATTTTCAATGCTTTTCGAATTCGCTCACGAAAAATCTCCGACTGCTCTTTCAATTTTTCGTCGCTCATTTTTTCATATTTTGGCTCTAATTTATTGATTTCTTGCGCTCGCTTCCAAAGTCGTCGTAGAATCTTTTTCTGTGCATCACCAAAAACCCCTTGTAAAAATTTCGTTAAAGCTGTTCGGTCGGCCAACTTATCGGTCGGTTTCTTCTCTTTTTTCGCCATAAAACTCCTAATCTACCCCCATTATATCATATTATTTATGCCGAATAAAAAGATTCTTTAGACTTTTCTTTTGACGATGTGGCTGAACTTCTAATTTGTAACGTCGAATTTGTCCCATTAACTTCGCTTCAACTAAATCCACCCCCGCAAATACATTCGAACATTCATCTTTCGCCGCAATTACTTTTCCGCCCGGAATGTTCATCGTCGCCGAAATATCGTATTTTTCACCCTTGTTTTTGCCAACTTCCGCAATCATTACTTTCATCATTACATCTTTTTTCATTCCTCTCGGCAAATAGCGATCGAGTTTTCCTAATCTTTTTTCTATATATTTTTTCAACGGCTCGTCAATTTTCTGCCCCTTGCCATTTACTTCAATTTTTTCAATCATAATTCCTCCTTATTTCCTAAATATGGTCTCAAAACTTCTGGAATTTTTAGTTTTCCATCAGGGGTCGCATAATTCTCAATCACTGCTACCATGGTTCGCGCTAGCGACACTGCTGTTCCGTTCAAAGTATGCAAAACTTCAACCGAGCCGTCTTCGCGCCGCACCCGAATATTCAAATTTCGTGCCTGAAAATCAGTACAGTTCGAGCAACTTGTTAATTCTCGGTAAGTTTGGTCCACCGGCGACCAGTATTCAACATCATATTTCTTCGCTGCCGGCGCCCCAAGATCTCCCGCCGCGATATTAATCACGTGATAAGGAATATTTAACTCTTGCCAAATCTCTTCCTCTACCCCTAAAATCATCTCGTGCATTTCTTTCGACTTTTCCGGCAAACAAAATACATACATTTCCAATTTATTGAATTGATGAACACGGAATAAACCTCGCGTATGTTTTCCGGCCGATCCAGCCTCTTTTCGGAAACAGGCCGAATACCCAGCATATAACAGAGGTAAATCTTTTTCCTCAATAATTTCATTCATATGATAACCCGTCAAGGCAATTTCTGCTGTCGCGATCAAAGCTAAATCTTCGCCTTCGATAAAATATTCATCACTCTGGTCACTCGTTCGCGGATTAAAACCGGTCCCCTCTAAAACTTTCGCCGACACCAAATCCGGCACCGTAATAAAATTAAAACCTTTTTCTAGTACTTTTTTCAACCCGAACTGAACCAAAGCATTCTCTAAAAGCGCCAATTCATTCTTCAAATAATAAAACTTCGCCCCTGCGACTTTCGCTCCTCTCTCAAAATCCACCCAATCACGACTCACCGCATAGTCAAGATGGTCCACCCCTGTTTTTTTCTTCTCACCCCAACTTTTAACTTCAACCGAACATTCTTCACCCCCTAGTGGCACATCTTCGAAAATAATATTCGGCACTGATTTTAATGTCGCCGTATATTCCGCCTCTGTTTTCGTCAAATCTTCCTCTAGTTCCGCCAACTCCGTTTTAACCCTTTTCCCCTGTTCAATCAGCTCTTTTTCCGGCTTTCCACCTTTCATTTTCGCCGCAATTTCGTTTCGTTGTTGTCGGAGTTTCTCGACGCGCGCCAATTTCTCTTTTCTCTTATCATCAAGCGCTAAAACCTCTTTAACATTGATTTTATAACCTTTTTCTC
>CAVFNU010000066.1:0-5043 GCA_963624235.1 bacterium
CACGTAGTTTATCGGCTTGCCAAGCTTTTTTTCGACGACTTCCGCCCAACGGGTGAGTTTTTTCGTTTTATCGTTGCCGATAATCAATAAGTCGACACCTTCTTGCCCCGGAAGCCGATTCGTGACGACAAGACCTTTCAGATAATTCTTAACTGGACGAATGTATTCTTCCCAAGCTGAGACTTGGATATCTTTATTCCGACCTGGATTATTTTTTTTCGAAAAAATCTCCGCAAGCGGCCGAGCGAAAGGATGTTTATTATTCGCTGAGTAATAAACTTTATTATCGAAAGTCTCATTTTTAATGATACCGATACTTTCAAGATTTAGAAGTTCGCGACGTACGGAATTAATTTGCTCGTCGATCACACGCGTCATTTCGCGAACGTAAAAAGATTTTTCAGGATTTTCGAAAAATAGACATAGGAGCTTAGCCCGGGTCTTAGAACCGAATAATTTTTCAGTTGGTGTACTATCGGCTTTACTCATTCTGTATATATTTTATCACAAAAGAGTAAATTTTTTCAAGTTCGAGCCAAATAATTTCCGGATTGCGTTTAAACCAGGTTATTTGTCGTTTTGCTAGATGCCAATCTTCGTAAAAACATTGTTCTTTCGCCTCGTCTAAAGTCAACTCGCCAATTAAATATTTATATGCATATATATAAATATTGCTTTTCATAGCCTGCGTTTGCCAATTGTATTGTTTTATTAAGGCCTTAGTTTCATCAAAAAGCGCGTCGGTGAACATTTGATCGATGCGGGATTTTAAACGAGCACGTAGTACCTCTGTTTCAGTTTTTACGCCAACAAGCAAAAAATCGCCTTTCACCCCTGTTCTGTCTGAACAACTTTTTTGTTCAATATCACCGATTTTATGACCGGTCGGACCCTTGAAATGATAGTCATAAATTAATGCGTCGATATAAAGACCAGTCCCGCCGACAACAATCGGAAGCTTCGAGCGCGCTTTAATTTCAACGATTTTAGCTTCAGCATAAGCTTTCCAGTCCGCAACAGTAAATCTTTCACCTGGTTCGACAAGGTCTAGACCATGATGCGGGATCTCTCGCACCTCTTCCCTAGTTGGCTTTGCGGTGCCAATATCCATGCCTTTAAAAATAGCCCGCGAATCGGCAGAAATAATTTCCCCACCGAGAGTTTTCGCGATTTCGATCGACACGCCAGTTTTGCCCGAACCAGTCGGACCCAAAATCACGACCGTAGTATTTTGGTGATGGTTATTCGCTCGTTGGTTCGTCTCGTCCGCCCCTTCTAGGGCTAGATTCATTTTAGTCCTCGTAAAAAGTCGGCAAGGCTAGAAAGTTTCACTTTTTCTTCGCTATCTTTCAGGCGAACAGAAACGATTTCTTTCTCAGCATCTTTCGGACCAACAATTAGGAGTGCCGGAATTTTCATCGAAGTGGCGCGTTTGATTTTTTTGCCTAATGAATCGGATGCGTCATCGACTGTAAATCGCAATTCATTGTGCTTTAAGGGTTTTTCGAGAGTAATTGAGTTTAAGGTATCGGTAATTTTCGCGACATAATCAGAAACGGCGTCGTTCACAGTAATAATACGGACTTGTTCTGGTGCGCACCAAAACGGAAACCAACCGCCAGTATGTTCGATAAAAACAGATAAGAAACGTTCGATCGAGCCTAAAGTAGCGTGATGAATCATAACCGGGCGTTCTTTTTCGCCTTTTGAATTAGTAAATTCAAGCCCAAAGCGTTCAGGTTGGACAAAATCGAGCTGAATGGTGGCGAGTTGATGTTCGCGACCGAGGGCATCTTCCGCCATGAAGTCGATTTTAGGACCGTAGAAGGCAGCCTCGCCTTCGGCTTCGAAGTATTCGAGCCCGTTATCAATAGCGGCTTGTTTGATTTGTTCCTGTGCCATAGCCCACAATTTTTTATCGCCAAGATATTTGTCTTCATCGGAACGATACGAGAGCCGAGCTCGCAGTTTTTGCATGCCAACGGTAGTATAAAGCTCTTTGACGATGCTGACTAGGCGCTTGACTTCATCTTTAATTTGACTATTCATACAGAAGACGTGCGAATCATCCTGAGTCAGAGAACGCACGCGCGAAAGCCCGCCGAGTTCGCCGGTTTTCTCGTCGCGATAATCGGTCGTAGCTTCCATGTAACGTACCGGCATTTCGCGATAAGTGCGTGGACGCGAAGCGAAAATTTGCGCATGGTGCGGACAGTTCATCGGCTTCATCGCGAATTCTTCCCCGTTAACCTGCGAATGAACCATAAATAATTCATCGCCGAATTTTGCATAATGTCCAGAGGTTTTATAAAGATCGGTTTTAGTGATATGGGGAGTCCAGACTTTTTTAAAGCCCTCGCGACCGCGCAGAGAAAGCGAATAATTCGCCATCAATTCACGTAGCTCAGTCCCGCGCGGAGTAAACAGAGGCAACCCAACGCCGACTAAATCTGAAAAACAGAATAAGTCGAGTTCTTTGCCGAGTTTACGGTGGTCGCGAGCCTTGGCTTCAGCTTGTCGCTCAAGATACGTAGTGAGTTCCTCTTCAGTAGCAAAGGCGACGCCATAAATTCGGGTGAGCATTTCACGCTTTTCATCGCCTCGCCAATAGGCGCCGGCGATGCGAGTTAGTTTAAACGCACCGATCTGTGATAAATCTTCAACGTGCGGTCCCTTACAAAGATCAGTGAATAGGTCGCCGAGGTCGTAGAAAGAGATTTCAGAGTCTTCGGGTAATTCTTTGATCAATTCAATTTTGTAATTTTGGTCGTGGTCGCGCGCCCAATTTAAGGCTGTGGTTTTATCAACGACGCGCTTTTCCATTTTGAGCTTGCGAGCGATGATACCGCGCATTTTTTTCTCAATTTTATTGAGATCAGCGTCGGAAATCTTAACCTCGCCAAAATCGATATCGTAATAAAAGCCATTGTCGACAGCTGGACCAATGCCGAATTTAGCCTTCGGATATAATTCTTGCACGGCCGCGGCGAGGACGTGACTCAAAGTGTGCCGCATTTTTTCTAAATCGTTCATTTTATTTCCCTTTTCTACAGTTTATTATACCACACTAGCCCAGTAATAGTAAAATCATGAGAGGCATTGTGACGACTGAAAGCATAGTCGAGACGGTGACGAATTCAGAAGCTTCAGCGGGGTTGCCGTCGTATTTGACGGCGAACAGTCCGAGTGAGGTCGCGGTGGGGAGAGCCTGAATTAGGGTACAGACTTGAATCACGTCTGATTCGAAGTTTAGCAACGAAAGCACGCCCCAAGCGATTAAAGGACCGAGTATAAGCTGAGTGATAGCGGCAAGAATTAGTTGCCATTTTTTCAGAACTTGAAGAAGTTTAGCCTGAGAAAGCATAAAACCAATACAAATTAGTGAAAGCGGTGTAGTCGCAGCGCCGATGTAGCCGATCGAATCGTTAATGAAATTCGGCAAGTGAATATTGAGTAAAAACAGAATCATGCCAAGGATAACAGCGATGATATTAGGATTAAGAATCACATTTCGGATTAATTTCCACGTAACTTTACGCTCAAACAACCAGATACCATAAGAGAAAAGCGCGACGTTGAATGCGACAATAAAGCCACAATAAGCGAGAATGCCATTGGCGCCAAAAGTGCTAGAAACGATCGGATAACCGAGAAAAGTGGCATTATTAAAAATCAAGGCGAACTGCGATTCGTAAGATAAGTCACCTTTGAAAAGTTTTGGATGATAGATTATTTTAGCGATAATAATCAGAATCAACATCACCAAGAAACCAGCGGCAAGACCGGAGAAAAAGAGGCCAGCAGAAGATTCATCATAAGTGTCAGGAAAAGCAGTAAAAAGAGCTGCCGGCATAAAGACCATTAGCAAGAGATTCGTGAGTTCAGTATTAGTCTTCTTACTAATTAACTTAAGTTTTCCTAGACAGAAACCTAAAATTAAAATTAAAGCAATGGCACCGAGACGCTCGTAAAATTGGATTAGCTCAACCTGCATATGTTTATTTTAACACGGGTGAGGGGTTGAAAGTCAAGAGAAAGTGTGATTTTTAAGACTTCTTTCCTACGCCACCGCGAATGCATAAAACTTTACAAACATTACGAACCGTATCGTCAAAACTGTCATGGATTTTCAGATTGTGACCGAAGATATTTCTTAGCTCAGTTTTGATGTCGTTGAACTGTGAGCAGGCGAGGATAATTTCTTGTGGTTTGAACTTCTCTCGTTTCAATAACTTCCCGAGCGTAGCCCGAATCTTATCTTCGGTTAAATCGCCGTTGTCAATTTCTAGTGGCCAGTGGTCCAAAGTTAGAGTCTTCGATCTGCGTTTAATTTGAAAAAGAAAATTATGATAGCTAATGGAGCGTGCAACGGCTTTAGTAGTCAAAATTAAAACGTCGCGTTTAATAAAAGTGTCTGGTCGTTTAAGCCCTAACCCGATGAACTTTTGATTTTTATATTTTCGTCTAAAATGACGCAAACTAGTAGCCGCGAGTAAGTGATTTGCAAAGACAATCAAATCAACTTTTCCGATATAGGGTTTAAGTGCGTTTTTTGCAACCTTGCGAGCGCTTCTCGGCCCAGTCAAAAGTTTATCGGCATTACGCCAGTCAATCACCCGAACGACGTCTAGGACTGGCAAAGCCTCTTCTAATTGATCAGCAAAGAACTCGCCGCCATATCCGCCATCGAAAACCACAACTTTAAGCATAATGAAAAAATCCTTTCTCCTCCGCTTGAACAAATTTTATCATGAATTTTGAGTAATAAATTTATAGAATTGGCAGAAATGGGACGATCGTCCCATTAATGAGAATTTCATACAAGATAACAGAGGTAAAAATCAGAACAAAAAAGAGACTTTTTCTCATTAATGTATTCAAAAGTAAAAAGCGACCCCGTGGGGGTCTTAAAAATTAGCAAAAATGGTGGGTGATGAGGGGCTCGAACCCCCGACCTTCTCGGTGTAAACGAGACGCTCTAGCCAACTGAGCTAATCACCCGCCTTTTAATTATAACATAAAATCGCTCAGATAGGTTATTTC
>CAVFNU010000067.1:0-2234 GCA_963624235.1 bacterium
GGGGCGGGGGGCGACGAAGCTTCCCTGTTCGCGGGTGAGTTATACCGGATGTATACGAAATATGCCGAGGGGCATGGGCTGAAAGTGGAGCTAATGTCGCAAAACGAGAACGAAGCGGGCGGAATGAAAGAGGTGATTTTTAAGGTGTCAGGGGAGGACGCTTATGGACAGTTGAAGTTTGAAGGCGGAGTACACCGAGTGCAACGGGTGCCGGTGACTGAATCGCAAGGGCGGATTCATACCTCGACGGCGACGGTGGCGGTACTACCCGAGGCTTCGGAGGAAGATTTAGAGATCAAGTCCGAAGATTTAAGAATTGATATTTATCGGTCCGGTGGACATGGCGGACAAGGGGTGAATACAACCGATTCAGCGGTGAGAATCACGCATTTGCCGACCGGAATCGTAGTAGCGATGCAAGATGAGCGTTCGCAACAGCAAAACCGAATTAAAGCGATGAATATTCTCCGGTCGCGACTTTTAGAAAAGAAAAAGGCGGAAGAAATCAAAAATGCAAGTGAGGCGAGAAAATCGCTGATTGGGACGGGGGACCGGAGCGAGAAAATTCGAACTTATAATTTTCCGCAAGACCGCGTGACGGATCATCGGATTCATTATTCACGGTCGAATATTCCGGCGGTGATGGACGGCGATATCGAGGATATTATTCTAGAGCTGAAAAAACATGAGCGAGAACTCAAAAACTAGTCAGAGCCCGACCGGACATCTTCCCCTCGGGCCGCTCCGGGGCGCTCGCCCGAGTCTTAGGCCCTTCGGGGAAGATGCAACGATCGATATAGTCAATTTTTACGGACGGAAGTTTTTGATTACACCCGATGTATTAATTCCCCGCCCAGAGACGGAAATGCTGGTGGATGCGGTGCTGAATTTGGCTGGGAAGGCCTATCTTCCGGGCGTGATTCCAGCGCCGGCAAAACTACCGAAAAATTGCCGAATTCTAGAGGTGGGGACAGGGTCGGGGTGTATTGCGATTTCTTTAGCACTAGAGCTACCAGAGACGAAAATTACTGCCTGCGACATTTCGGACAAGGCTTTAAATGTCGCGCGAGAGAATGCGGCGAGGCTCGGGGCGAAAGTAGAGTTTCTAAAATCGGATTTAATGGCTGATATTAATAGTGATTTCGACGTAGTAGTGGCGAATTTACCGTATGTGGACGAAAATTGGGATTGGATTGATAAAAAAGCGCTGTCTCGTGAGCCGAGAATCGCGTTGTATGCGAAAGATGGCGGACTGGCACTGATTAAAAAATTAGTTCAACAAGTAAACGAGCGGAAAATCCCGTTTTTGATCTTAGAAGCCGATCCCTGCCAGCATAAACAGATTGTTGCTTATGCTGACGAAAGGGGTTATAACCTGCTTGAAACGCGCGGGTTCGGGCTAGTTTTCGAATTTAGTCCGGATAGCCTTCGAGTGTAACATTCACGGCGATTTCTTTGCCGTCGCGGATAACGGTGAGTTGGACTGTGTCGCCTGGTTTATATTCGCCAATTAGATTCGCGAGCGAGCCAGAAACGCCAACCGTGGTGTCGTTGATTTTAGTGATGATATCCTTATCTTTCAGACCAGCCTTGGCCGCAGGGCTATTCGCGACGATTGCAGAATAACTCGATGTGCTATAAACATAAACACCTTCGCTAACTGGCAGGTTGTAGGCTTTGGCGACTTCGGCGGTGATCTCAACGCTATAAACGCCAAGATAAGCACGTTCGGCTTTACCGGTAGATTTAAGCTGTTCAAGCATGCCCTTAACACTCGAAATCGGAATAGCAAAGCCCATATTTTCGGCGGAAGTCGAGGTGGCGGTGTTGATACCGATAACTTCCCCGGCGGCGTTGACTAACGGTCCGCCAGAATTGCCGGAATTGATCGCGGCGTCGGTTTGGATCATATCGGAAAGAGTTTCGGCATCGTAGCCACTTTCGTCCGAAGCGGCAGTTACCGAACGGTTAGTGCCGGAAATGATGCCTGAAGTGACAGTGTTTTGGTATTCACCGAGAGCATTGCCGATTGCAATTACTTGCTGACCAACAGAGACAGTTTTTGAGTTACCGAGAGTTGCGGCAGAAAGACCTGAAACGTCTTTGATTTTCAAAAAGGCGATATCGTTCAAAGGATCAGTCGCAACAACTTCAACATCTTCATAAGTTGTGCCGTCATCAGCAATTACAGCGACTTCCGAAGCGCCGTTGATAACGTGTTTGTTAGTTAGGAT
>CAVFNU010000068.1:0-2587 GCA_963624235.1 bacterium
AGCATCATTTCGGCAGTCCGCGCGAAACGCGAGACGTAAAGTTTACGAAAGAGAGCGCCAAAAATCGGAACGTGAATTTTGAAGCTATCCATAACTTTTCGTCCGATTGGGGTGCGCTTGACGGAGTAATAAATTGCGCCGGAGATTGCGATGATG
The DNA here is from genome assembly GCA_963624235.1 of bacterium. GTDB lineage: Bacteria > Patescibacteriota > Saccharimonadia > Saccharimonadales > Saccharimonadaceae > Nanosyncoccus. The sequence continues at coordinate 157 of CAVFNU010000068.1, forward strand.
ATAATTAAAACTAGCCACCAAAAGGCCGCAAAGAAGTCAGAAACAGCGACTAGAAACTGAGTCAGAGCCGGTAGTTCCTCGCCCATGTCTTCATAGAGGTCCTTAACCTGCGGAACAACCATAATCATCATAAAGGCCAGTACGGCGATAATGACTACTAAAATAATTGCTGGATAAACAAGCGCGCTACGGATTTTTGAGAGCATGGCGGCGTCTTTTTCTTCCTGATCGGCAAGGCGCTTCAAGGCGAGATCCAGAGTCCCAGAAGTCTCGCCGGCTTTAATCAAAGCGAGATAGACACCATTGAAGGTGTCGGGGTATTGAGCGAAGGATTCATGAAGGCTTTTCCCAGATTCAACATTAGCAAGGATTTCTTCAACAATTGAACGCATAGCTTTGGCTTGAGTTTGTTCGGCGACGGTACGGAGACTGGTCGCAAGGGGTAATCCGGCGCCAATCAAGGTCGCAAGCTGACGCGTAAACATGATGCGATCTTTACTGGTAACCCGACCAGTGCCGAATAGCCCAGCACCTTCTTCGGTGATAACCTGAGGAATGTATCCTTGCTCGATTAGAAGCCGTCCGGCAGTCTGTTCGTTCTCGGCTTGAATATTTCCTTTAACGTTTTTACCGGTCTTCTTCTCTTTTGCCTTATAATTGAAACGTCGCATTTTAACCCTTTACCAACCGATCTAATTCACCCACATCGACCGCGTACTCACGTGCCGACTCGTAGGAGATTACACCTGTTTGAATTAATTTCGCGAGCGTGCGGTCCATCGTCTGCATGCCTTGATCGGCGCCGGTTTGGATGGCGGTGTCAATTTGGTGAGTTTTGCCATCGCGAATAAGCGAGCGAATCGCGGAGTTCGCAACCATAATTTCCGCAGCAACAACTCGCCCACCACCAAGCGCCGGAACTAGGCGTTGTGCACAAACTGCCATTAAAATGTTCGAGAGCTGAGAACGGACTTGTGGTTGTTGGTGCGCTGGAAAAACGTCAATCATACGATCGATCGATTGTGCAGCAGAGTTTGTGTGAAGGGTAGCAAAAACCAAGTGGCCCGTTTCAGCGATTGTAATCGCGGCTTGGATAGTTTCGAGATCACGCATCTCGCCAATCAATACCACGTCTGGGTCTTCGCGCAAGACCGAGCGAAGCGCAGCGGCAAAGCTAAAAGTGTCATAATGGACTTCGCGCTGAACAATAACGGAACGTTGCGACTTATGAGTAAATTCGATCGGGTCTTCGATTGTGATGATGTGTGTGGATTTCTCTTGATTAATTTTATTTATCAGCGCGGCGAGAGTAGTCGATTTCCCAGAACCAGTCGGACCAGTGACAAGAACTAGGCCGCGTGGAAAATTCGCAAATGTTTCAACGATTGCTGGCATGCCGAGATCGGTGATGTTTTTAATTTGATTTGGAATCAAACGAAAAGCAGCGGCAAGTTTTCCACGTTCGTGAAAAGCGTTAACACGAAAACGAGCAATGTCCCCAAAAGCGAAAGAATAATCGAACTCTTTATCCTTTAACAAAATCTTCTGTTGTTCTTCGTCGAGGGTTGCAAAAATTAAGTTACGAATCATGTCTTCGTTAAGAGAGTTGGCTCCAGCAACAGGAGTTAGTGCGCCGTCAACTCTTAAGATCGGCGGAAGGCCGTATTGAATATGCAAATCCGAAGCGTTACGGCGTACGCACTCTTCGAGCAAAGTTTCGATCTTCGGAGTGTTGGCTGTTGGTGTATTTGTTGTTGGCCCACTATTCTGCATAATACTATTATACCATAAGCTTTACGATAAGTCGCTAGCTACTCGGTTTACCTCCTCTAAAGTTGTTATGCCTGATAAAGCTTTCAGAATGCCATCTTGACGCATAGTGACGGTGCCTTTAGATTTAGCCAGACGCATGATTTCATTGGCAGTCGCATGAGAGATAATCATTTTTTGAATGTCCTCATCAACGTCAATAGTTTCATAAAGACCAGACCGGCCAGAATATCCGCCAGGGGTTTCTTTTGACTCAATGCCTTTAGTGAGAATGTACGCTTCGTCGTTTTTAAGTGGCAGTCCAGGATAACCAAGGTCTTCGCTAACACTGACGATTTGTTCCTTGTCGTTCGGCAATAAATCGCCAACGATATCGTTAATGTTTTTAGTCTCAATATCGGAAGATTTGTATGTTTCCCTTTTCTCAGTGACGCGACGAACGAGTCGCTGACCAATTACTACATTTAGAGTCGAGGCGAGCAAAAACGGTTCGATGCCCATGTCCAAAAGACGCGGAAGAATCCCAGCAGCAGAGTTCGTGTGAAGGGTGCTGAAAACGAGGTGACCGGTAAGGGCGGCCTGGACCGCAAGATTCGCAGTTTCGGAATCACGAATTTCCCCAACCATCACGACGTCGGGATCCTGACGCAAAATCGAACGC
>CAVFNU010000069.1:0-3711 GCA_963624235.1 bacterium
GGATTATATCCAAGCTCCGTCAAAAATCGCGACGGTAGGTTCGCGCTCCGATCTCCGAACGAAAATCGCGACGACGCATAAGTCAAATATAACTTACGCTGTGCCCGCGTCATCCCGACATAAGCTAATCGCCGTTCTTCTTCGAGTTCTTCATCATCCTCGAACGCTCGCCCCGACGGGAACAGCCCCTCTTCCATCCCGACGATAAACACTACCGGAAATTCCAATCCCTTCGCCGCGTGCAGCGTCATTAAAGTCACTGCATTCTTTTTTGTACTCTCATCTGCCGATGACATTAATGATGCATCGGCTAAAAACTCCGCCCGCGTTTCATATTCCAGTGCATTATTCATCAGAACTTCGAGGTTTCGCATCCGCTCTTCTCCGCTCGGCGTCCCGTCGTCCGTCAAGGTCTTAAAATCAAACTGCTCGACAATTCTTTTCACTGTTTCACCCGGATTTTCATCGTCCGACGTTTTTCGGAGGAAATTCACTAGCTTCCTTAAGCTATTTTTCGCTTTCGAAGCACTCAAAGCCTCCATCAAATCCCCGTTAAATAACGGCTTCTCCCCCTCCAGTGCGTCCATCGCCGAAAAAATTTTCGCAAGCGTTACTTCCCCGATTCCCGACAAAATATTCCCCGTTACTCGCGAAAGGCTAACTTTATCCCGTTGGTTCTCTAGAACTTTCATCACCGCCAACACATCCTTCACCTCTTTCCGATCGTAAAATCGCACCCCGCCAATAATCTTATATGGAATATGCATCCCTAAAAACACTTTTTCAAAGTTATAAGATTGTGCATTCGTTCGATACAAAATCGCGAAATCGCTGAAACCCGAATATTTTTTCTCTAATTCTAAGATCTTCAACGCCACATAGCTCGCCTCTTCGGTTTCATCGTGTAAAGATTTGATCTCCACCGGCTCGCCCGCTTCTGCCTCCGTAAATAATTCTTTCTCCGTCCGAGTTTTGTTTTTGTGAATGATTTTTTGCGACGCTTTTAAGATGTTCCCGGTCGAACGATAATTCTGTTCGAGCTTTATCACTTTCGCGCCCGGAAAATCCTGCTCGAAATTCAAAATATTCGTAAAATCCGCCCCTCGCCACGAATAGATCGACTGCCAATCATCTCCCACCACACAAATATTACGTTTTTCGTTCACCAACAACCGAATAATTTTATATTGAACCGTATTCGTGTCCTGATATTCATCGATTAGAATATGTTCGAAGCGTTTTTGCCACTTTTCTCGCACTTTCGGATGTTTTTGAAATAGTTCCAGTTCCTTCAAAAGCAAATCATCAAAGTCCAACGCTCCCGTCTTCTTTTTTTCGGCTTCATATTGCCCGAAAATCTCCGCAATGGTTTTTTGAATCGGATAATAGGCTTTTTCCGCATAATTCTCCGGCCCTAGCCCCTGATTTTTTTGATTCGAGATCATCGAAAGCACCGACTTCGGCTTTAAGTTTTTATTTTGCGTTATGCCCATCCTTTTAATAATTCGCCGCACTAAAACCATTTGGTCGTCGGTGTCATAAATCACAAAATTTCGGTTCAGTCCCGCTGCTTCGGCTTCTTGCCTTAAAATTTTCACCGCAATTCCGTGAAAAGTTCCCATATAGGGCATGAATGACCGTGGCGGTTCCTCCGGCTCAAGCGCCAAAAGTCGCCACAATCGCTCGCGCATCTCGCGCGCTGCCTTATTCGTAAAAGTCACCGCGAGGATATGACTCGGCTCCGTCCCATGTGCAATTAAATTCGCAATTCTATGCGTCAAAGTTCGCGTCTTCCCCGACCCCGCCCCCGCGAGAATTAGTAGTGGTCCTTCGAGACATATCACCGCCTCCTTTTGTGCCGGATTCAATCCCGAAAAAATTTCATTCATCTAATTTATTATATCACTATCTCCGCATAAGCGGAACCAGTCGCGATGATTTTTCCGTCTATATTCCAGTTAACGGCACGATGTCTGCGCCGAGATGTCTGAGTCTCGCCGCGAAATCCTGATAACCACGATTAATCGGATAAACATTTCGGAGAATCGATTTTCCTGGCGCCGCTAACATCCCGATTAAAATCACCACCGCCGGCCGCAGCGCTTGCGGCGCGACTAACTCCGCTGGTCGCCAGTTCGTCGGCCCCTCGATATACACTCGGTGTGCGTCCAAAAGCTCCACCTTCGCATTCAAATTCGCCAGTTCCGTCGTATAAACCGCCCGATTCTCAAACACCCAATCGTGAATCAGCGTTCGCCCCTCCGCCACCGCCGCGATCACCGAGAAAAACGGCAGATTATCGATGTTCAGCCCCGGAAATGGCATTGGATGAATTTTATCCACCGGTGCGATAAGTTCCGACTTTTTAATCGTGAGGTCCACCAGCCTCGTCCGCCCATTCGCCGACGCGTACTCCGACGACATTTCAAATTTTGCATTCATATTCTTCAAAACTTCTAACTCAATTTCCAAAAACTCAATCGGCGCTCGCATTAACGTAATTTCCGAATGTGTCGCCAGTGCCGCCGCGATAAAGCTCATCGCCTCGATCGGATCTTCCGAAATGTTATATTCCACATCAAAATTAAATTCCGGTCGCCCGACCACTTTCAACGTCGTCGTCCCGATCCCCGTAATACTCACGCCCAATTTCTCCAAAAAGAAACAAAGATCTTGAACCATATAATTCGGCGATGCTCCAACAATCGTTGTTTCTCCCGGCGACAACGCCGCCGCCATCAACACATTTTCCGTCACCGTATCGCCCCGTTCCGTCAGCACGATATGGCGCCCGTTCTTATCGTGTAAAATTTTCTGATCTACTTCGACTTCATAAAAACCTGGATTCTTTTCCGCATCCACTTTCAGCCCAAAACCTTCAAGCGCCTTCAAATGCGGTTCCACCGTCCGCGTCCCGAGCGAACAACCCCCAGCATAAGGAATTTGGAACTTTTCGTATCGATGTAAAAGCGGTCCGAGAAACATAATAATCGAGCGCGTTCGTCGTGCTGCCTCCGTGTCCATTTCTTCTAATTTCAATTCACGTGGTGATATAATTTCGAGGTCACGATGACGGTTTGTCCAATGGCATTTTACTCCGATCGACTCTAAAACTTCGATAATTCGGAAAACTTCCTCAATCCGCGCAATCCGATGTAAAACCGTTTTCCCAGTATTCAAAAGCGCCGCACAAAGTAGCGCCACCGCCGCATTTTTCGAAGTATTGACCGTAATTTCTCCCGAAAGTTCCTTCCCGCCTCGGATTCGATAACTTTGTGAACTGAGTCGTTTATAGAGAGGATTTGCTTCCCGAAAGCCTCCGACAACTTTTTTACCATCGTCAGAGAAATATTTTGCCCACCTTTTTCGATTCGATGAATCGCTGACTGGGACGAACCGACCGCCTCCGCGAGTTCTTCCTGCGTCCACCCCTTCTCAATCCGCATATGTTCGATCGTTTCCCCGATCACTTGTTGGTAAGTTCGCTCTTTTTTCATAAAGAAATTATATCACAGGGTGAATAATTGTAAAGCGTGTTATAATTTATTTTATGAAAACTATTCGAGATTTTAACCCCAAAGACAAAATTATTTTAGTCCGTGTCGATTATAACGTCCCCTTAAAAGACGATAAGGTAGCGGACGATTTGCGCATTCGTGCCAGTCTCCCAACCTTGAAATACTTACTCGATCACGGCGCAAAAAGATTGGT
>CAVFNU010000070.1:0-8676 GCA_963624235.1 bacterium
GTCAATATTTATGTTGCTAGCGCCGATGATGGCGCCGACGACGGTTTATGCTGATCCAACGGAAGGGGAAACGACGAACGAAGAAACGACAGATGAAGAAACGACAGATGAAGAAGCGACGAGCGGGGAGACAACGGATTCTGGCGCGACTACGACGGTTTCGACTGGTGATGGTTGTCAGAGTAGTTTAGGGGCGATTGGCTGGCTGGTTTGTCCGACAACAGGGAAAATTGCGGAGGCGGTGGATTGGTTGTATGATAGAATTGAGGGGATTTTAGCGATAAATCCGATTTCGTCGGAAGATGGGTCGCCAATTTATGAGATTTGGAAATACTGTCGGGGATTAACGAATATTGTTTTTATTATTTTCTTACTGGTGGTGATTTATTCGCAGATTACAGGAGTGGGAATTTCGAATTATGGGATAAAAAAGGCGTTACCGAAGTTAATTGTGACGGCGATTTTGGTGAATTTGAGCTTTTTGATTTGTACTTTGGCAGTGGATGCGTCGAATATTGTGGGGAATAGTTTAAGGGGGTTGTTCGATACGGTGGCGAGTTCGGCGGTGCCGGCGGATTCGGGGATGACGGCAGAAACGAAAATGATGAATGCGGAAATGTTTAGTGCGGTTGCGGGTGGGACGGCGTTGACGATTGGTGGAATCGCTATTGCGGTGGCGTCAGGAACGATTTGGATGCTGATCCCAGTAGTGCTCGGGGCGTTAGTGGCGGTGGCGACAGGATTGATCACGATTGCGTTGCGTCAAGCGGTGGTGGCGCTTTTGATTATGGTTTCACCGTTGGCGATCGTGGCATATATTTTACCGAACACAGAACATCTATTTAAGAAGTGGAAACGGTTATTGACACAAATGTTGGTATTTTACCCGATGTTTTCATTATTGTTCGGAGCATCATCACTTGCGGGGTTTGCGATTATTATGAGCGCCTCAGACGGGTTTGGGGTGTTGCTGGGGATTGCGGTACAAATTTTCCCGCTGTTTTTTTCGTGGAAATTAATGCAGATGTCTGGGACATTTCTTGGGGATATTAATGCAAAGATGCGGCAGGTTGCTGCGTCGCCGTTGGCGAAAAATCGGGCCTGGGCAGATTCACATCGAATGCACACAAAACAACGCTTTTTAGCTTCGGAACGACCAGTAACGCCATCGTTAAGATTAATGCAATTTATGTCTGATCGTAAAATAGCACGAGAAGCGGAGACTGATACGAATGCAGAATTAGTAAAAGCTCGTGGCATGGCTTATCGAGCTAGACGACATTATGACAAGAATGGGTTGCCGTCGAAACGAGGAAGAGAATTATATGAGGGTCAGGCACGGGCGTTAGAATATCAACAAATAGTCGAGCGAGACAAGAATAATATGGATAATGGGCTTAGTGTCTTGGCTGGAGGCAGGGATGTTGCGGGAACAACTAGAAGGCGACTAGAAGCGCTTGACAATCGAATGATTGCGGCGTCAGATAAGCTGAAATTTGAACAGGCACGTGGTGAGAAAATTTCAGCTGACAATGCAGAGGGTTTCTATAAACGGACTGAGGCGGCAATAAATTGGCATATGGATCAAGAGAATGGATATGAGACGGGAGTGCTAGAGGACGGTCAGACGGTAACGATACCGCGAAAAGATTACAAATTCCACCTTAACCCGAATAGTGGCGAAGCGGCAACGGCGGCGACACGATATGCGACGATGAGTGAAGTGATGAATGGGAATGTTGTAGACGTTCAATTTGCGGCGGCGAATGCGGCACATGGGTATGACATGCAGAAGAAGATTATTGAAACGAAGATGGGGAAGTATTTTGATATGACTCCACCGTCTAAGGATTTGGAATATAGGCTAACGGAGATAACAAAATCGGCGAATGCGGTGGCACAGATAGATACGATTATTTCGGGGCTTAGAGTGATGAGTAAGCGAGGCGATACGGACGAAGTGAGAAGACAGGTTGAAAATGTTTTGAATAGCGGGGATGGGATTCAACTGGGGACTCACGCTTCACAGTCTTTGGCGTCGTTCTTGATGTTTGAAGTAAAAGATAGCGATCCGTTCTTGCGACGATTTGGAAAATATATTAATTTGGAAACTGCACAAGTATATAACAAGAATAAACGGCAGAATGCAAGATTGTCTCTTGAGGAATATGTGACTGGTGAATATGAAGATTGGGATGCGGAGACACATGAGAGAGTAGTGAGAAAATCCAAGAAGGGAATGATAACATTGCTTGAAGGTACTCAACTTGACGGTCTTGAACGGACGGCGTATAACAACGTGGATGAAATGCTTAAGAATGCCTATACTACCAACGGCGAACTGGACGTACATAGATACTTAGGGAAACGAGCGGAGTTAGAGAAAGCGATTGAGCCCGCATTTATTTCGGCGAGTTTGAAATATCCTTCTGGAAGCGAACAATTGAAAAGCGCGGTATCTTTCTTGACTGGGTATGATGGAGATGTTCCAAAATGGGAAAATCAGGAGAGTCCATTGTATGGTAGCGCGGAGGCGGAGGCATATTTTAGGCAGAGAACCGTGGATTATTTAAAAAATCAGACACCAACACAGATTTTTGGATTAAGGTCGGATTACCATGGAGCGCTTTTAGAACATTTGTCGAAAGAATATGAAGAGACAGATACAACTGGTTGGAGCGAAGAGGCGATTGAGGAGAGAAATGAATATATGGCAGAATTGGCAGATATCCAAACGCGATATGGCGATTTGCCTCCAGAAGAAGCACAGAATAGACGTAATGCAGATAGGCAGGCACTAAAGGATAAGATGGCGGGGGCGGAGTTTAGACAAATACTTGAATCTAAGGGTATGTTGGGCCAAATCTACAATACACGAAGATCTGGTGCGGCGAATGGCGCGAAACACTGGGTGCGTGGATGGCTTAACCTTGATGATGAAGTTAAAGTTAATAAGTATCTTGGGAGATTGAAGTCTAGACAACGTGATGAGGCAGCTGAGCAACAGCACGAAGAACCAGGAATAGAGGGTGGCGGGTTCAATGATACAGATAGAGCTTATTTGAGAGCTCGAGTCGAGGAGTTGCGGAACTCACTAAATGGTATGGATGGAGAAAGCTTCTATAGAGAGTCGACAGAATTAATTCGAAACGAATTGCACGGTATGAGCGATTTAATTTTGAGAAAGTACGAGGACTTCTATAGATCGTCTAATGGCGGGGCTGACGGACAGACACTGGAGGAGGAACTCGTAAGGTTGATTGAGGACCCTGAAAATTATAGCTAGATACGTACTTGGAAAAACATAAATTTGTGTTATTATGGTGAGACAAAGGAGTTTTTATGATGAATAATACGAAGATTTTTTTGGTGCTTAATTCGGGATCATCGAGCGAAAAATTTTCGCTGTATGAGGGTGAAGATGAAATTGTGGCACTTTATTTTGAGGGGATTGAAGAGAATGGAGATAAAGAATTTATTTGTACGTTGACACGAGCGGATGGAAGTGAAGAAAGAATTGACAAAACTTGGGATTCGCTCGATGATGCGTTTAAAGAAGCGAAACGGATTTTTGAGGAAGAAGGTTTTATTAATGAGGCGCATCCTCTAGATGGGATTTTAGTGCGAGTAGTGGTGGCGGGAGAATATTTTTCGAAAAATCATATTGTGAATGAAAAAACTTTTGAAGAACTTAAAAAGGCACGAATAACAAATCCGTTACACGTTTTAGGAACGGAGCGAGGAATTAAAAATGCGATGGATACGTTTTCGGGAGTGCCGGTGATTACGATGAGCGATTCGGAAGCGTTGATGCGGGAAAGTCGGCGAGATATGGAATATGCGTTGCCGACGGAAGTTATAAAGGAGTTTGATTTGGGACGTTGGGGCGCGCACGGAGCGAGTTATGGTTATATGATGGGACGAATTCCGGAATTGGGACTTTTGGAAGAGAAAATGATTGTTTGTCATCTTGGATCCGGATGTTCGGTGACGGCGTTTTTAGATGGTGAGCCGGTGTATACGTCAATGGGAGAGACACCACTTGAAGGATTGATGAGCTCGACACGGACGGGGTCGATTGATCCGACGATTGGGGCGCTACTTGGTGAAAAATTTGGCGCTAAAAAAGCGATTGAGCTAATGAATAAAGAATCCGGGCTATTAGCGTTGGCAGGTTCGAACGATATGCGAGAGATTATTACGGGGGCGGAAGAAGGTCGAGCGGATGCGGTGAAGGCATATAATATGTTTGTAGATGGAGTTGTGGGAAAGATTGGCGAATTTGTGGCGAAAATGGGCGGTGTGGATGCGTTGGTATTTACGGCGACGATTGGTGAACGTTCGATACCGATAAGAACGTCAATTATTGCGAAATTAGGATTTATGGGTTTTGAAATTAAAAATGGGGTGACGCTGGATAAATCTAAAGGTTATACAAATATAGCGACCGAAAAATCGAAACCGATTTATATAATTCCGACGAATGAAGCGGCGTATATGATCAAAAAGGCCGCAGAACTGTTGGACGAGATAAAACTTTCAAAATAATTATGCTATAATATAAGTGTATGGCGCAGTACAAAGTCCCTCAAGACGTTGAGGCCGACGATAAACTCTTAGGCCCTTTTAGCTTTCGGCAATTTGTTTATCTTTTGATTGCTGGGGTGTTGATTGCGCTGGCGGTTGGATTGTTTCAAATTTTCCCATTATTGGCAATTATCCCGATTCCGCCGGTGTTGTTTTTTGCGGCTTTAGCTTTGCCGTTAAAAAAGGATCAGCCGATGGAAACATATCTTGCGGCGGTGGCTTCGTATTATTTGAAGCCGCGAAAGCGTACATGGATGCCCGGGCAAAAAGAAGTGTCGATTCAGATTACTGCGCCGAAAATTGTGGATGATACGCGAGCGCGGGATATTACAGGGGAAGAGGCGACGCATCGGTTGTCATTTTTGGCGGATATTGTAGATACGGAAGGTTATGCAATCAAAGAAAGGAATGTGGACCATGCTAATGCGGGATTGGTGGCGGAAGCGACGACGGCATATGATATGTTTGAGGCGAATAATTTTGGAAATATTACGACGACAATTCAGCGAGATGAAAATCAGAGGCATAATGAAGTGATTCAGGAGATGAAAAATGAAATTGCGAAATCGGAGAATTTGGCGATGAGTGGTGGAATTAAAAGTGATCGAATGAAAGAAAGTACGAAAACCGATATGACTTCGAACGTGGAAGCGAAGGTAAGCTCGCTGACGGTGGGGCAAAAACCGGATTTCAATTCGGCGGTAGTAGTTGACCCGACGGCGCCGGTGGTGGAAAAACCTGTGGAAAAAACCAATAAAGTTGAGACAAAACCAGCAAATCCTAGTATAATGGAATTAGCTAGTAATTCTGACTATTCAGTTGCGACGATTGCGAAGGAGGCTAATCGAATAAAAGAAAAAGAAAAGGGCGAAGTTTTTATATCGTTACATTAAGTTATGAATCCACAACAATATCAGCAACCACAAATGATGATGCCGACGCCACAAAACCCGAATGCGGCAGCAATCGGTTCGGCGGCTTTGGGTGCGGCGGCTACGCCACTAAAAAATAAAGATAATCCGCTTTCGACGCAGGCGACTTTGAGGATTTCGGAGCTGAGAGATAATGTCGTGATTATGAAAGATGGTTCGTTTAGAGCGGTGGTGGCGTGTAAATCGATTAACTTTGATTTAATGAGTGAAACAGAGCGCGAAGGGGTGGAATATTCGTATCAAAACTTTTTGAATTCGCTAAAATTTACGACCCAAATTTTAATTCGTAGCCAGCGAGTTGATATTGGACCGTATCTTGAGCGATTGACGGAGATTCGGCGGAATAATGATAATATGTTGCTCGGAGTGTTAATGGACGACTATATTAACTTTATTGATATTTTGTCGCAAGAAGCGAATATTATGGATAAATCGTTTTTCGTGGTGGTGCCGTATTATACTTCAGCGGAGTTAGAAAAAGATCAGCAGGAAACTAAAAACTTTTTCAAAAGTTTTGCACGAACAAAAGAGTCGGATGTGACAAAAATCGATCGACAGACTTATGATAAGGCTTTGTCGGAATTGACAAACCGGGTCGATACGGTGATGTCGGGATTATTTCAGATTGGGATTCATTCGGTGCGATTGAATACGCGAGAGTTGGCGGAACTTTACTATAACTTTAATAATCCGGACACGGCGGTGCGAGAACCGTTGGTAGATTTTTCAAAATTGGCGACGGTTTATGTGAAGAAAGGTGAGCCACAAGATGGACAAAATGGGGCACCGGGACAGCCGGGGATGGCACAGCCGGGACAGCCTGGACAACCTGGAATGACGCAACCTGGAATGAATGGAGGGCAAATGTAATGGGCAAGAAAAAACAACAATTGACAGCGGCACAAATCGCGGCGCAAAACGAAGCGATGGAAAGTGCGGAAATTCAGCAAGCGTTCGAACAAGGAACGAATACTTTGCGGGATTTGATATCGCCGAGTGCGATTGAAATTCATTCGGATTATTTTCGGTTAGGGAATAAATATGGACGGACACTTTATGTTTATGGTTATCCGCGGTCTTTATACACGGGTTGGTTGTCGCCGATTATTAATATCGATGAAGTGATTGACGTGTCGATGTATATTTATCCGGTGGAATCGGCAGTAGTGATGAAAAATTTGAAGACAAAGGCGACACAGCTCGAGGCGTCGATGAATTTGAATATGGAAAAAGGTAAAGTGCGCGATCCGGAACTTGAGGCGGCATTGTCGGATACAGAAGAATTGCGGGATCAACTTCAGGTCGGCGCGGAAAAATTCTTCCGGTTTGGACTTTATATAACGTTGTGGGCGGATTCGTTGGATGAAATGAAGTTCGTGCAACAGAAAATTGAAACGATTTTTGGGCAACAAATGGTCTTCTCGAAAGTAGCGAATACGCAACAAGAACAGGGTCTAAATTCGGTGATACCGCAATGTTTGGACCAATTACAGATTCGGCGGAATATGAATACGGGCGCGATTTCAACGTCGTTCCCGTTTACGAGTGCAGATTTGACGCAGGATAAGGGAATTTTGTACGGAATTAATATGCATAATAACGGGTTGGTGATTTTTGATCGGTTTTCGCTTGAAAATGCGAATATGGTGGTGTTTGCGAAGTCGGGTGCTGGTAAATCATTTACGGTGAAACTTGAAGCTCTTAGGTCGATGATGGTGGGAGCGGAGATTTTGATTATCGATCCGGAAAATGAATACCAGAAGTTATGTGATGCGGTAGGCGGATCATACATTCGGTTATCTTTGAATTCAGATGTAAGAATTAACCCGTTTGATTTACCAAAAGTGGTGGATGCAGAAGATGCGAATGATGCGTTGCGGGCGAATTTAGTAACTTTGCACGGGCTATTTAGATTGATGCTAGGCGGGAATCAGGTTTCGGCGTCGGGGCAAGTAGTGCCAGCATTAACGGCGAATGAAGAGGCGGACCTTGATCAGGCGCTGATTGATACATATGCACGAGCGGGAATTACGTCGGATCCGTTGACGCATCAGTCGACTCCGCCGACGATTGCAAATTTGTATGATACGCTTTTACATATGGAGGGCTCGGGTCCGCAATTGGCGCAGCGACTGAGAAAATATACGACGGGAACTTTTGCGGGAATTTTTTCGCAACAATCGAACATTGATATCAATAATCAAATGGTGGTGTTTAATATTCGGGACCTCGAAGATGAGCTACGGCCGGTAGCAATGTATATTGTGCTTTCGCATATCTGGAATATTGTGCGGGCGGAACAGAAAAAACGACTTCTGATTGTTGATGAAGCGTGGCAATTGATGCAACACGAAGATTCGGCGAACTTCTTGTTTTCGTTGGCGAAACGAGCGCGAAAATATTACCTCGGGCTAACAACAATTACGCAGGATGTGGAGGACTTTATGAGTTCGAAAATGGGACGGGCGATTGTAGGCAACTCGTCAATGCAACTTTTGCTCAAACAATCAGTCTCGGCGGTAGATGTGTTGTCGGATGTGTTCAAACTGACGGAAGAAGAGAGGCGGCGGCTGTCAAATTTTCCGGTGGGACAGGGGTTGTTTTTCGCAGGCTCGAACCATGTGCACATTCAAATCATTGCTTCAGAAACGGAAGAAAGTTTGATTACGACAAATCCGGGCGGAAAATAGTTTAGCACTCTTGACTAATGAGTGCTAATAGACTATAATAGAGGTACTATGGCAGGAAAACGAGATTATTATGAAGTTTTAGGCGTTTCGAAAAGTGCTTCGGATGATGAAATTAAGAAGGCTTATCGAAAATTGGCGGTGAAATATCATCCGGATAAAAATCCGGGAGATAAGGAAGCGGAAAAGAAATTTAAGGAAATTAATGAAGCGCACGATGTTTTGAGCGATAAGCAAAAACGAGCGCGATACGATCAATTTGGACATGCAGGAGTTGGGGGCGCGGGCGGAAATCCGTTTTCGGGCGGAGGTGCGACTGGTGGTAATCCGTTCGGTGGGTTTGACTTTAACGGACAGACATTCAACTTTAATTTTGGCGATGGCGGGGCGTTTGATGATATTTTAGGCAGTATTTTTGGGTTTGGTGGCGGAGCGCGGCGACCGCGACGAGGCGCAGACTATCAAGCATC
>CAVFNU010000071.1:0-3249 GCA_963624235.1 bacterium
GTCGCAAAATACGGCTCCGACGCTTTCCGCCTCGGTATTTTAAGGGGTCGTTCCGCCGGCTTAAACCAAGCCTTCTCCGAAACCTCCGTCACTGCTTCGCGTAATTTTTGTAACAAACTCTGGAACATCTCCCGCCTCGTCCAAAATATTGTCGATGAGAACAAAGACGAATATAAAGATTCTGAAAGCTCCATTTTGAAACATGGCGCAGACCCCGACAGTTATTTTTACAACGGTTCCCGAGATGAGTCGGATGTTACGTCATCCGCGAATCGAAGGACGAACCGTTGTGAAAATAACGATCGCGGGTCGAGCACGTTGAAAAATGGACTTTCAGAATCTGTTTCAGAGACGGGCGCGAGCGAGAAGGCGACGAGAGCATCTGTTTTAATACCTTACACCACGGAAAACATGGGCGAAGACTGGATCTGTCGCGAAATCAACGAATGTCTAAAAACTTTGGACTTCAGCATGAAAAACTACCGTTTTGCCGAAGCCGTCGAGGTTTTATACCAGACTATCTGGGATAAATACGCCGACTGGTTCTTGGAAAGCCAAAAATTATATCAAAACGTACCTCTATTAAAACGCACTCTCGAAACCCTCTTGATTGCTCTCCACCCCTTTGCCCCCTTCGTCACCGAAGCGATCTGGCAGAACCTAAGTTGGACCGACGGTTTCATTGCTACCGAAAAATGGCCCGAGAAGCTAAAATACGACCCGATTTCGGCCGAGGAATTCGAAAACATAAGAATTATCGTGAATGAGACTAGAACGACCTTACAGAGCCTTCCAGGTGCCAATAACGCGAAAAAATACGCCCTGCTTTACGATAATGACAGTCTAGTCCGCGAAAATGAACTTCTAATTAAAACTTTAACTAGAGTTCCAACTATTAATTCCCTCGCCGGCGCTCCTCGGGGGCTGAGACTCGCTCTTGCGAATCACGAGCTCTATCTCGATGTCCCCGAAAAAGTCGTCAGCGACTACAAAAACACCTTAACTGAGAAAATTCTATCTATCGGGCGAGAACTCGATGCCCTGAATCTTCGGATGATGAACCCGAATTACGTCGAAAAGGCTCCGCCTGCTCTCGTCAAAGAAACCCGCGACCAAATCGCCGAAAAAGAACACCTCATCTCTCGTCTCAAGCAACAGTTTACCTTAATTAACCCTTAAAAACGCACTCCGCATCTGGGACCTCTTGACAGTTGCTATTTTCTGTGATATACTAAAAAAGTTTAGAGCTTTAACAATTTGGAAGAGAACGTAAAACCGACCGAAAGGAAGAAATCATGAAAGAGCTCGTATATCAGATGTACTTGTTTTGCTATCTTGGATTGGAAGGCGAAGGAAAAACTCCGATTCAGGTCGCAACGAAGCGACTTGAACATGTTAAAGAGCTTGGAGTCACCACAGTATGGCTCGGGCCGATTTTCGAGTCTCCGTGGCGAGACCACGGGTATGACATTAAGAACTACTACTCGATTGAGCCGAGATTTGGCACGATCGAGGATTTCGATTCTTTCGTCTCTAAGGCGCATAGCCTAGGGATGAAGGTAATCGTCGACCTGGTGCTCAATCACGCCAGTCGCGAGTGCTTTTTGTTTACGGACAAGAGATATCGACAAGAGTATTTCGTCACGTCTGACAAGGATCATCCTGGACAGACGAACCTCTTTGACGGAGGTCCGGCCTGGCATTTCGACGAAGACGTCGAAGGATACTCCCTGAGTCTGTTCTCTGATGGACAAAGGGTTTTCCTCTGGTTTCCGGAAGGTCCAGAAGGAGATATTAACGAAAAAGTCGTAAGATACTTTTACGACGTGATCGATCATTGGACGATAGATTATAATGTCGATGGTTTTCGCATCGATATTCCACAGTCTATCAATAAGGACTTTAGAAAGGAGAACTGGAATTTCGACGACGAGATGGCACATGGGGATCTCTCGATAAGGGTCTTGAAGGCCCTTTTCGGAGGTGGCTCGAAAGAGTTATTCCTTATGGTCGAGCTCTTCGATCCAACCATGACGGGCGAACTAGTGAAACGTTATATTAACGAAACACCAGTTGACTACGTCCTGAACGTTTTGCTAAAGGACCAGATGACCCCAGAGGTTGCTGCTTCTGACGCGAAACGCGCTCAATTTTGGGAACTGGTCGAGAGTTACTCGAGAATTCCGGGTTTTATGCTAGACCTCGAGTCGCACGACTCTTGCCGTTTCCCTTCTCGTGGGATTGGTTATGTAAGCGAAATCTACAAAATGTGTGACTGTAACCCTTCAGGAATCTGCTTGTATAACGGGCAGGAATTTGGGCTCGAGAACCCCTCTAAGCTCCAGCTTCCAGATCTAAAGATGCTGGAGCTGGATGCGAAGACCAGAATGCGCGCTTTTCAGGGGGTGTCCATCGATCAGCTTCGTCTCACTTCTCGTGCCAACGCACGGGTTAGCCTCCCTCCTCTCGAGGAGTTGCGCCACAGTGCCCTAGGATCTTCACGATTCCGTTGCACGCGTGATTATATCTCTCGTTGGCAGAAGCTATAGAAAATCTAAAGCTCTAACAAAGCCCGCCTTAAGGCGGGCTTTTTCCTGTTCAAAACTTAATAAGACAATTTTCGAATCGTTCTAGCTTCCCTATTTTTTATTAAACTTATCGAGATTAAATAACGGCGTTTTTTCCCCGTCGATGATTCCCTGTGCCCTGCGGAGTAATTTCTCTAATTTTTCCTCTGTTGACGCCGACCCGACATGAACTGTCTTTACGACTTTATTCCCCTCTTTATAACAAACCTGTACCCCAGTCGCGCCGGAAGTTGTTTTGAATTTCCGTATAAAAGCCATGTCTCTATTTTAGCACACTGGAGCCGAAAAATTTTTCCACACAAATATTTTCCAAGTCTATTTAACGAACCTTAACCTTAATGTTGAGATCGACTTTTTACACACAAAATTCTCATGTTTTTCCACAAAAACACAAGCGAATTCAAAGTTCAGCCCCCCGTTATGTTAGCAACCGCGACGGCTAGCATCCGAGCTTGACAAACCAACCCGCTCGCGCTAAAATCGAAACAACAACTAGCATCCGAGACCGGAATAGTTGGGAAAAAGGTGGGCGAACATTATTTAGCAACCGACTTAAAATTTAAATTTAAGCCGGAGATTTTGCATATAATAAAACGCTAAAGCTGTCAAAAATAAGCACGTGTTTTTTGGAAGCTTTTGACATTTTAACAGGGAAGGAGTT
>CAVFNU010000072.1:0-4405 GCA_963624235.1 bacterium
ATTTCATATCGACAAGTACATAATTTTGTAAAATTTTCCGATCGACAATTTTACGTTTACCGTTTTTGATTTCGATTTGTTTTTCCTTCGGTACAATCGCTTCGAAAATTTTGTCTGTCATTTCGACCGAGCCGGTGCGCTGATTGATCGAATCAGCGACCTTGTCTTCGTAGCCGCTATAAGTCGAAATTGCGTACCACGCTCGCGCACCATCATATCTATTTACCGCCATAATTTTACCTTTCTTATTTACTTAATATTAATTCAAATAGCCACGAGAAGAATAGATCAAGCAACGAAATGATTACCATAAATAGTGCTGCGTAGACTATTACCGCTAGCACCATTTTCCAAGTGGTTTTTCGGTTTGGCCAACGCACTTGTCGAAGCTCCAACCATGAATCGCGGATATATCGCCCGAGATATACGAACGGTCGGAACAAAATAAATGGTTTCTTCTCCGATTCTTGCTTTTTTTCGGCGCCGGTGAGTTCTTTCTCGACCGCTTTTTTCTTTTCGCGCTTAGCTTTTTCGGTTTTTTTGTCTTTCACGACAACTTTTTTACGAGTAATCGTCGGCGCGTCTGATTTAGTCTCTTTTTTAGGGCTATCCGACGCTTTAATCTTAGTGACTTTTGCCATCTTACTCCTTTTTAGTATCAAAAAAGTCTGATACCAGACTTGTCAATAGTATACTACACCGGGAACAAATAGTCAAGATAATCTCGCATCATTCGCGCACCGGAAATTATCGGTAAAAATTCTGCCAGTTCGGTCTTAATCTCGAATTCTAGGTCGAAGTCATTTCCCCAAATCGCTATCGCTTCTTCCATTCGGCGATAGAGCGCATTCAATTCTTCGTCTTCATTTGCGCCCGAAACATTAAGATATGCCTTACTCGAGCCGTCCGCCACCCCGCCGTCGTGCGTCGAAATCAAAAGATTTAGATTCGCGATGTCTTTCATCCATGACGTTCCGCAAGCTTCTAGCCCCACGATCGGAATGTTAATCGCTGCATTACAACCAGCAGACAATCCAAAAGCTAATTCCTCGTCATAATCTGCAATATAATGAACATGTTCGCGCAAACATTCATCCCCAGCCACCGTTTCGAGCAAGTTTTTCAGCTTCCCAGACATAGTTCCGTCGCCAGCATGGACACGTCCAGATAGAATATAATGCGCCCCCGAGCGCTCTAGAACTTCACGCAAACGTTTCGGATCGCGAAATGGCATTTCTGGTCGTTTGTAATCGACGAATCTGCGCCGAAAATCGAAAATAAAATCGTTATCGTTGAAATGTAAGATTTTGCCGTTTTGGTCCGGACGGTTCTCTAATGCCTGATTAAGAACTTTGCGTCCTTTTTTCTTGAAATCTCTAATTTCCGATGCGGTAATCGAATCAATTTTCTCAATAAAATCTTCGGTCGGCAGCCCAGAATGATCGATAATTTCGCTTTTTTCATAAAATTCGCAAATTTCCGGCAACACCCACTTGTCCATATCAATCCCGTTCGTGATCGCCTTAAATTTTACTTTGTTTCCTGCCACGTCGTGATAATTCGCCACTCGCGCGTGCAATTTCGACACTCCGCTTCTTAGTTCCGCGATTTCGATCGTCACGCTCGAGAGTTTAATCCGCCCATTCTCAAACTTGTCTGCTAACCATTTTTTTACTGCCAGCGATTTTAAGTTTGGAAATACAAATCGTTCAAATTGCTCGTATGAAAAATCCGCCTCAGCTGCCTGTACTAAAGTATGATTTGTATATAAAGTATGTTTTCTTGTATAAACTACCGCTTCATAAAAATCCATGCCATTGCGCGCCAGCTCATCCAGTCGTGCTAGCGCCGCAAAGAAAGTCGCCACTTCGTTCAGTTGCATAATCGCAGGCTTTAGCCCAAGTAATTTTAGAGCAGCATAACCGCCAAAACCGAGCGAAATCTCTTGATAAAGTCGGTGATCCGAACCGCTCATCCCCGAATATAATTCGCCGAAATTCGGCTCGGTAATCGAAATAATTCGCGTATTCTTGAACGCTTTTTCAATCACATCCAAACTGCATAGCGTATCACAACATTTTATATGCACCTTGTCAATAAACCGAAAACCAAATTTTTTATAATCAACTGACTTGTGTTCGTCCACTATCTGCCCATCTAATAGCTTTTGCTTGACTTCGTAGGGGTAAAACGGTGTAATTAGAGCAAAAGGTACGCCCATTTTTTCCGCCACTCGGCGCGTGTCGGCAGCCAAAATGCCTAAACCGCCTCCGCCACGGATGCCATTTTCTTGATCGTAAAGCTCAATCGTCCAATAGGTGTACGGCCGGTCTTTCGAGACCGCCTTCGTCAGCCGTCCACGCTCGACCGCCTCGTAAAAAATATCTACATCTTCAATATTTTCTAGCGGATGAAAAGAATATTGCCCATCATCATTCATGCTTATGATTATAGCACGAAAATCTTAATACCAAAACTTTTTTGGCAATTCATCCGCAATCCGTTGATGAAATTCGCGATCAAATCCCTCGAGCCGCTTCGGATTTTTGGTTTTGAAATATTTTTCGCGAATATATTTGGCGGTCATGATTTTGCCCGGAATTAGCCGGTACTTTTTATAAAAATTCAGTCCAGTTTTATAATTTTCGGGCGGCAGCACTGCCATCGGCAAAAAATCACAATTTACTTCCGGATCGGAAAGCAGTTTAATCGCGAGCAGCGCCATGGTCGGAATAATTTCTTCGGTACCTTGGTAGGCTTCTTCGGATTTAAACACGGTCGCTTGCCGAGTTGCTGACGGCGCAACAAAAATCACGCCACCTTTTTTCACGGCTTCGTGCGA
This sequence comes from bacterium, assembly GCA_963624235.1. GTDB lineage: Bacteria > Patescibacteriota > Saccharimonadia > Saccharimonadales > Saccharimonadaceae > Nanosyncoccus. Next base: position 2,843 of record CAVFNU010000072.1, read on the forward strand.
TAAATTGGTATAAATATCACGAAATTCGCGTTTTAAGCGATTTGCGACCTCATATTTTTTCGTGCCTTCACTGAGCCCCATTTTTTGCCAGGTCGACGGCGTAATGGTCGGAGTAATAATAATCCCGAGTCGACGAATGCGGTCGAAATTCGGCGCTAAAGCCTCGTACCACGGCAAATTCACCGGAAAATACATCGGTTTCTCGCCCATAATATCAATTTTCATCGTCAAAATTCGTGCAATTTCGCCAAGACTCGGGTGGTTATAGCCAATCACCAGCCCATTTTTTGTATCTTTTGGCATTCCGCGATAATTTCCCGGCGTGATTTTTGATAAAACTTTAACTAATTTCCGTCGCGCGGCCCTGTTATGCTTCTCGACATCATATTTCGGTCCAGTCGTGCTAAAAAAATAATTAATTGCTGTATTACAAGCCTTTCCCACCGGCACCATTTCTTTGCGCAAATCTTCCGACCCCAGCGTCGTGAGCAAGGAATAATTTTCGTATTTAATTTTTTCAATCACCTCTTCCGCCGTCATTTTTTCCAGTTCAGAGATCGTAAAAGTTTTCTTTTTTGCCATAAACTAATTATAGCATTTTTCCGCAAAATATGATAAAATATAAACCATTGGAGCGTCGCCAAGTGGTAAGGCAGCGGGTTCTGGTCCCGCCATTCGGGGGTTCGAGTCCCTCCGCTCCAGCCATCTAAAAATAACATAGCTTCTGCTATGTTATTTTTAGATAGTTAAAACAGGAGGGGCGAGAACCCGTAGGGTTCGGACGCCGTAGAAGCCGAGCAAAAAGAAAACTTGTTTTCTTTTTCGAGGCGACGCCCGGCGTCTTGTTTTTTTGCGTAGCAAAAAAACAAGTGTCCCTCCGCTCCAGTTGCTAGGAAGCTTACTATTCGAGGCGACGCCCGGCGTCTTGTTTTTTGCGTAGCAAAAAAACAAGGGTCCCTCCGCTCCAGCCATTAAAAAACGAAGCCCGACTAGGCAGGGGGTTGTATTTTATTAAAATCCATGCTAATAATATGCTCGGGTTGTTCTTTGGGAATAGTGAGCGAAAATTCATGAACTGCTACCAAAAAAATTCTGCTAAGTAAAGAGACTTAGCAGAAAACCCTTTCAAAAGAAGTCTTCCTAGAGGGCTTCTTTTTATCCCTTAATTATATCAAAAATGTAAACCATCATCTCTATCCAATTTGCAATGCCGAAACAGTCATCACTAAAACTATCAAGATTCCGACTATTATTGAAACAATCTTTACCTTCTGATTTTTGAATATACACATCGAATAAATCATAATCGATAAGAAACAGAACACTGTGCTGAGTAAGTGGTGCGGGAAATCGAAAATCAATGCCTGTAAATAACTCTCAAAACAAAATCCGAGTAAAATCAAAACCGGTAGTAAAATCAAAATCCCCCACCAGCGGTCTTTTTTCAAAAAATAGCCAATAAACCCCATCACTGGCGTCGCTAAAGTCCACAAAAACCAATAACCATAATATCGAAATAAACCAAATCCGGCGTCACTAAACGGCACTTGAATTAAATAGACC
>CAVFNU010000073.1:0-5000 GCA_963624235.1 bacterium
GCCGTATGGTCCGCCGAAATGATAAAGACATGCTTAAACTCGAGCCCCTTCGCCTTGTGCGCGGACAGAACCTGTACCGCATCGTCCGCATCGCGATAGGGCGAAGTCGTGTCGAGCGTCATTTCCGCTTCCTCATAATCATTCACCATCTCGACTAAATCCTCTAGACGCAGATTTTTTTCTCCGAAATGCCGTTTCAATTTCCCGAGCAAAGCCGCTAGATTCTCGTATAAAGTAAACTTCTCGTATTCTCCTTCATCCGCACAATATTCCAAAAATGGCGACCGAAAACTTTCGAGCTTTTCCGCACCGATCAAAAAGTCCAACCACCGCTCCAACGGCTCGTTAAACGACCTTCCCGCTAAATTCGCCAAAAACTTCGCGACCTCTGTTATTTCGGAGTTTTCGGACGCGCTGATAAGCCCAAAAACCGACTTTTTATCGTGCCTCGCCGTTCCGACTAGTCGCACTACTTCGAGCACCGGCAGTCGCCAAAACGGATATGACAAAATCTCCACGATCGAAGTATTCTCATTCCGTTCGTTCGCCAACTCATAAACATATTGCGCAATGGTCAAAATCTGATGAATTTTTTCATCTTCAAACAAATCATTCTTCTTTGCATAAGCGATATTGATTTCCGGCTTCGCCTTCAAATACGGTAGCAACGGCAAAAAGTATTTCGTTTTATAAGAAATAATCGCGATCTCATTTTGTTTTTCGCCCGCTCGAATTAATTCCGCGATTTTATCTGCGACAAATCCAAACTCCATGTCCGAAGACAAAAATTCATAACGGTGAATTTGCGAAGTTTTAGGTTCGGGGCGATGCGCAATTAACTCTTTATCCGCAAACCGATCCGGCGCTTGGTTGATGATTTTACGCGAAAAATCTAAAATTTCGCCTGTACTACGATAATTTTCCACTAGCGGAATCACCTCCGCTGTGTAATGCTTCTGAAAATCGGTCAAATTCGTCGATAACGCGCCCTGAAATTCATAAATCGCCTGATCGTCATCTCCCACCGCCATAATCATCGGCTTTTCATAATCAGTCAACTGTTTAATAATCATAAATTGTGCTGGATTCGTGTCTTGAAACTCATCGAGCATAATGAATTGATAGCGCTCCGAAAGCGTCGCCCGAAAACCGTCGTCCTCTTTTAGCACCCGCACCGCTTCTTGAATCATATCATCGAAATCATATAAACCATTTTCGCATAAATATTTATTATAGGCTTTCATTACTTTCGCGACCGATCCTAATTTTCGATTTGCGACGCGGTCTTTCAAACGATAATTCCCTCGTCCATCTTTTTCAAAATAAGCATCTTTCCAGCTCGACAAAGGACTAATTTTCTCATTTTCTTCCGCTTCAGCGATTGCAGATTTCAAATCGCGCGCCAGCCCTCCGATCGAACGCTCGATGTTCCCCACAATCATCTCCGCTTCAGTATATTCCTTTAAAATCTCCCAAATCGGTAAATAAGCGTTTTCATACGAAGCTCTGAACGCGCGCGGCACTATCTTTTTCAAAAACGGCGAAACTGTTTCCGAAATCACTTTCGAATCTGCGAGATTTTGCTCGGCGATTTTTGTTAAATCATCGCTCGAAAGCCCCGCACTTTTCGCCGCGGAAATCACCTGAATCACATCTTTAACTTTATCTTTTCGTAGCAAATCTCGTCCCGACAGCTCCAATATAATTTTCTTTACGATCTTAAATTGCGTCACTTCGTCAATCGCGCCGTCGAGCTCGCGATCATAATTATCAGCATAATCTTTATACTGCGCTAAAATATCCGTTCCGAACGCGTGATAAGTGTTGATATTCACCTTCATACTTTCTTTGCCGATGATCGACTTCAATCTCTCACGCATATTCGCCGTCGCCGACTCCGTAAAAGTCAAACACAAAATATTTTCCGGATTTGTGTCGGTATTTTTCAAAATATAGGCAACTTTATGCGATAAAAGTTGCGTTTTGCCGGTTCCCGGCCCCGCTAACACTAAAAGCGGCCCCTTTAAATATTCGACCGCCTGTTTCTGTTTCGCATTTAGCCCCATTTTTCACTTTCCTTCAAAATCGTTTTTAAATATTCCGCGCTCGCCGGTATATCGATTTCTCGGCGCCGAATTCGTTTGAGCGCCGACAACCCTTCGACCGTTTTATCCGGCTTCGTTCCTAAATTTTTTCGCAACTTTTGTCCATATTCATAATTTCTAGACGGTTCGCCACAAGTTATTTTCAAATCGCCAATCCCGCAATTCAAATCCACCGTTTCCTCATTCGCGCCGTTAAATTCTAAAATGTCCGCCATCTCGCGTGCGACGCGGTGTAAAAACTGCCGATGTTCGCGCGAAACTGGCTTTAAATTTAAAAATCCTGCATAGATCGCATAAACATTTTTCAGTGCTCCACACATCAAAACTCCTTTTCGGTCATCCGTCAAGTCAAAATCCAAAAATTCCGTCCCAAACATCTCCGCTACACGCGGATCGGTCGCAGTAAGGTGCGTTGGCCGGGTGAGTTTAATGTCCTCGGCAAATCCCGGCCCCGACAAGACCATCCAGTCATGAAAATCAGCAAACGCCGTATCCGTCAGAATTCCTTTCGTCGCGATGATTAGTGGTTTTTCTTTCGGTAAATACGGCAAAACGTACGGCGCCGCCGCCGACGGCACGCATAAAACAACCGTTTCCGCGTCCGCTACGACATCGGAAAGTCGCTCTTTTTCTAATCTCGAGTCATAATAATCCACATCATAACCCTTGTTCGCGAGTAGACCTCCGAGCGCCGTTCCATAAGCCCCCGCACCTAAAATTGCTGTCTTCATTTTTCTATTTTATCACGTTATGATATATCTAAAATAAAAAAGGAGAAAAAAATGCCAAAAAACCTAAAAAATCAAATCAAAACCGTGACGATCCAACAATATCGTATCAATAAACGGATTTTGAAAAATCTCGAGGCGAATAATCACGACCAAATCATCGTGATGCCATGCGACGGTGAAAAGGGCTGGTGCGATATCGCCGAGAACTCAGCGCTAATCTATTATTACGAGGTCCGTATGAAATTGAACGGTAAAAATAAGTTCTTCGCCGATAACAAAAGTTATTACGATCAATATGAAATTGGTTATATGCGCACTAAAGGCGTCGATAGTGTGCGTAAAAGCTTAAAAGAACTCAATTTACTCGAATCCGAGTTCGTAAAAGACGAATTCTTCCATATCTTCCAGCTAAAACATAAATTTTCCACCGAGCATTTAAATAAATTGCGCAAACGCGAATTTCGCCGGCGATTAGAGAACTCTTCACCGGTCGAAACGAGTCATCTCGATCCTGAATTATGGCAGAATCTTGCCACGGCCAGCACAAGACTACATCAACTCTGCACGCATCGCCTCGATCACCTTTCTAGCAACACCAACGGTGCTCGAATTATCGCCCTGATCGATTCGATGCTTGGGGATTATCATCGACTGGTCGCAATTCCCGAAAGAAATGTCGCCAAAGCGCGCGCGATTCTAAAAACTATGGCCGAAACTGTCGAAAATCTAATTATCGAAATTAAAATCCTCGGCGACGCGAATCTTTGGGCTCCGGAGCTTTGTAATAAAAGTTTCGAACCTTTATTAGTAGCCCGGGAACGGATTAAAATTCTCGAAAAAGGAGCGAAAAAATGAAACGGGCCGCAAATCTTCCCGAAATTATTCGTGAAATCGAGCTTCACGGCATGCGCTCTTGGCTAATCGGCGCTTTGACCCGCGCTTTTAAAGAGGCGAGAAAACACAAACTTAAAACTTTTAACGAACATGCTTATGAGGTCAATTGGCAAGAAAATATCCAGAGGCTTGCCGATGCGATTTTGGAACATTATTATGAACCGGGCGGCTCGGTCGCCTTCATCGTTTTCGATCCGATGGTGCGCGAGATTTTCGCCGCACCCTTTGTCGACCGCATCGTCCACCACCTTCTATACGAGCTTCAAGTCGGCTGGTGGGATCACCATTTTATCGACGACTCTTATTCCTGTCGCGAAGGTAAAGGCACATTATATGGTATTTTACGGCTACAAAAAATGATGCGAAAAGCGACTGAAAACGGCACTAAAAACGCCTATGTCATTAAATTAGACATAAAAAGCTACTTTAATTCACTTCCACGCGCAAAGCTCTTAGAACGCGTAAAATGGGGCTTAGACCAGCAATTTGCGCCCTACTTGGGCGATCATTCCGCGGCGTGGGAGCTAAAAAAGCTCTGCATAGAACTTTGGGCGGCGGTTTTACTTGATGATCCGGCCCCGAAATCTCGGCAACGCGGCCCGCTCTCAAACTGGGATAAATTGCCGCCCGAAAAAAGCCTCTATAATCAAAAACCGGGCTTCGGGATCGTGATCGGAAACTTGACTTCCCAGCTCTCTTCGAATATCTATCTCGACCAGCTCGACCGTTTCGTCAAATTCGAGCTCGGCTACAAATATTACGGCCGTTATGTCGACGACTTCTTCATCGTCGTTCCCGAAGAAGAATACGCGCAGGCGAAAAAAGATGTTCGAAAAATCGAAGAATTCTTAAAAAGTATCGGACTTACGCTTCACCCGAAAAAACGCTATTATCAATCCGTTTATAAGGGCGTGTCTTTTCTCGGTGCACGCGTTTATCCGCATTGCCTTTATCCCTCGAATCGGCTTCAGAAAAAACTAAAAAGTACACTTTATAAAATCCGCGACGGCAGGGTCAGCGATGAGACGATTATTTCCTATTTTGGTTTTTTCAAACATCTAGACGGCGATAAATACGTTAAAAAACTTTTCGAAGAGACCGGGCTGGATTATAAGTTCTACCTCGAAGCAATGTCGAACGCCAAAAACCGTCGACCGATGAACGAAATCATCGCCGACCTTAGGAAGAGTCAAAAGAAGAGGGGACAGAGGAGAGGCGAGAAAGGCTAGAAACGCAGAGAAACTGGAAAAGCCGAAGGCTGCCGGACCTA
>CAVFNU010000074.1:0-3874 GCA_963624235.1 bacterium
CATCTGCATACCATTTATATGGTTCTATATCTTCATCCCAAAATATATATTTTCCATCTTCGTCATTTTCTAATAATTTTTGTGCCATAAAAGTTCTAAGATCATATTCGTAATTATATAAATACACTACCCCTAAATCTTTCCATTCATACTTTTCTAATTTTTCTTTGAGTGTGCTAACTTCGCTTTCTAATGAATCAATTTTATTTTGCAACCTAGACGTATCTGAATCAAATGTATAAGTATAACAATACAATTCCCATCCACTATCCTCGCCATAATAATCACCCTGGATATATTGCGGATTCATCCAACTTTCTCCCCAAATTTCAATCAATACATGCCTTTCATCGTTATCGTAATCGTAATCCGGCACATTCTTCTCAACTTTTACCAACCACTGTGCCCCATCTCCATCATGAAATTTATATCTTCCCTCAGAATAATCAGGAAAAGTCTCCGCGATATAGGCCATATATCCACAAAATCCTTCATCGGTGTTCTCAAAAGTAAAGCATGTCTCCCAATCTGTATCTGGCACTCCTAAATCAATCCAATCATATTTACCAAGCGCCTCCTTCACTTCATCAGTTGTAGCATAATTGTAAGTAGAAATTTCCCATTCATCATCACTGGACCACCTAGTCGCATGAATATACCCCTTTTTACCATCACCATTATTGTACCAAAATTCAATCAACGCAGATTGACTATCCTCGCCATCGTTTTTGTTCTTCTCCACTCTTACCGACCACTCGTCTCCGTCCTCATCAATAAAATTATAATTCCCCGCTAGCGCATCCGGAAAAATCCGCTCGACATAAATACTACTAGTGTGATTACCTTCTGAGTCTGAATAAAGTCCACAATATTCATTCTCGTCATCCGTATCTTCAAAACGTACAGCACAAAAATCCTCAGTTTTTACTTCTCCTAAATTAATCCACGCTTGCGCATCTTCACCATCAGCCCCATCTTCTCCGTCCTCTCCATCGACGCCATCTTCACCGTCAATACCATCTTCCCCGTCCTTCCCGTCAACACCATCAGTACCATTAATACCATTAGTTCCATCTTTCCCATCTTTCCCATTCTCTCCATCTTTCCCGTCTTTTCCCGCTAACGCTTTCAAATCTACTAACTTCACCCATTCAGATGCATCCGAATATTTCCATTTAATCGCGTCATCTTCCGTCTTTATTTCTATTTCTCGTCCAGCATTCTTTCCGGACGCCAACGTCTCGATTTTTACTAAATTATTCCATTCTGTCTCGTCTTTATATTTATACTGCACACAATCCTCCGTTGTCCGCACTTCCATATCCACATGCGAAGTTTCTGGATTGAAAGCCTTAAAAAGTGCCACACCGGCACCAATCAAACACAACGCAATTAATGAAAAAAGAATAATATTTATTTTATTGTTTGCTTTTCGGGGGGGGTGATATTACTTTTATTATTCATACTATAAGTATAGCATAAGTTTTAATAAAATTTTTATGCTATTTTAAGCTTTGAATAGTTTTTATATAAAAACATAAAATTCGTAGTATAGAGGGTCGGGGATTTTTTAATTTTACGTCCCTAGCCTCCGTCATGTTATAATAAACCTATGCACTGGGACCTCGCCACGAATATTATTCTCATCGCCTCGCTCGCGGCGTTGGCGATTTTCGCTTTTTTGGCACTTTTTCAATGGATTCAGCGTAAATCTCTTAAAAAAGTCGACCGCCCGCTCCTACTTATGCTTATCCCGCTCTTGCTAATGGTCATAATTTATTTCATTTTTGACAAAATTCTCATCCTGAACACTCGTCCCGACGGCTCCGGCGAGCCGAGCTTCCCCTCGACCCACGTCATGGTCGTCGCCACAATTTTCGCCCTCGTCGCGATTATTCTTCCCTGTTATGTTAAGTCAAAAACCGCTTGCGTTCTGTTCGACATTCTCATGCTCACGCTCACCATTCTCGTCTCTGTTGGTCGCGTTTTTGCAAATAAACATTGGATCTCCGATGTCGTCGGTGCCCTAATTTTTGCCGCAATTTTCGCGTTAATTTATTATTTAATCATAAGGAGAATTAAAAATGAGTAGTATTTTTACCAAAATTATCAACGGCGAAATTCCTTGCTATAAAATCTACGAAGACGACAAAACTTTCGCTTTTCTCGATATTAACCCCGAAACCAAGGGCCATACTCTCGTCGTCCCCAAAATCGAGGTCGACAAAATCTACGATTTAACAGACGAGGATTACGAAGCCCTCATGCACACCGTGAAAAAACTCTCAAAACACATGGAACAAGTTCTCGGCGCTCGCATTCTCTGGAAAGTTGTCGGTACCGACGTCCCCCACGCTCACGTTCACCTCGAACCACTTGACGAAACTTGGTTCCACGGTCGTCACCTCGAACTCACCGAAGACGATTTTCGAAAAATCCAGCAAACCCTGAAATTTGAAGACTAAAATATAAAAAAGCCCGCCAAAATCGGCGGGCAAAAGGTACGGGATTTTATTTTTTGAGTAAATATTTTAATCGAACTAATCAAGCTAGTTTTCCCAAAGCCATCGCGTAGTGTTATGTTTATTATATTGTGCTTCTTCCGTTGAATGAGGCTTTTTAACCTTGATAATCCAGCCTGGCTCCAACATACCATAATTCTTCGCCGTTGGAATATCGGAGCCAGATTGTTTTATCATTCCATGTTCTTTTGAAACGATTTGCCAACCTTCATCTTCTAGTATACGGCATTTTCTCTCTACTCCCTCTTCTCCACTTTCCTCCATTACGTAGAAAGTGTCATGTATCATTTTCATTCTTTTACTCCGTTCTATTTATCCAGCAGCCATCCATCAGTTATTTTAAAGTACTCAAAAAACAAACCTCTACCCATATTATAACATATTTTCTCTATTTTCACTCGCACTTTAGATTTTCTCTATTTTATGTTAAAATAAAACTATGAAATTCTCGAGTAGTTATGAACCAGGGGAATATGAAAGCGATATTTACGCCGCCTGGGAAGCCAGCGGTATCTTTAATCCGAAAGTCCCGACTTATCCCGTTGATAACGACGATAACGGCGTCGACGACCGCGAAAAAGACAAACAACACACTTTTTCTATTGTTATGCCCCCTCCGAACGCTAATGGTAATCTTCATATCGGCCACGGTCTTACGATCGCTCTCGAGGATTCTCTAACTCGTTATTACCGCTTAAAAGGCAAATCCGCCTGGTACGTCCCTGGTGCCGACCATGCTGGCTTTGAAACTTGGGTCGTTTACGAACGCGAGCTCGAAAAACATGGCCATACCCGTTTCGAATATACCCGCGACGAGCTTTACGCCCGAGTTTGGGACTTTGTCGCCGCTCAGCGTGGCAACATGGAACTCCAACTCCGCGCCCTCGGTACTTCTTGTTCTTGGGATGATTTAACTTTCACTCTCGACGAAAACGTTATTGATCGTGTTTATACCACTTTCGAAAAAATGTGGAACGATGGTATGATTTACCGCGGTGAAAAGCTCGTCAATTTCTGCCCTAAACATCAAACCGCCTTCGCCGACATCGAAGTTGAATACAAAGACGAAAAAGGCACCCTTTGGGATATCGTATACGAAGTGGCTGACGATGAAGATGATAAATTGAACGATTCGAGAACACTTGCGACAGATGAAACTGGTGAAGAAGTTACGGATACTCTTCCGAGGAGCATATTTGGCGACGGGCCAAATACGGAGCGACCGAGACCCGTGACGACGGGCTCGAGGGAGCGTTCCGAGGAAGATGTATCCGTAACTTCTATAACCATTTCTACCACCCGTCCCGAAACCCTCTTCGGCGACACCGCCATCGCGGTTAACCCGACCGACG
>CAVFNU010000075.1:0-5622 GCA_963624235.1 bacterium
ACACAGAAGCGACTGGCGCAGGAGCAGGAGATTCGATAGTCGGCGTAGGTGCTGGTGTCGGAGCAGGTGTAGGTGTGGGGGCCGGCCCGGGCACTGCTTCGGGCGCTGGCGCCGTGGCAACTTTATCGCCTAAAACTTCATGGATAGCATTAACTACATCTTCAATACCAACTTGTGACTTGACAAGATAGCGATCCGCGCCGAGACGCTCGCCACGGGCGCGCTGGTCATCGGCGGAGAGCGCTGTCATCATCACGACCTTAATTCCGGCAGTTTCAGGAGTTGAACGGAGAATGTCGAGCATATCAAACCCGGAAATTTTCGGCATCATCACGTCGCTTAAAATCAGATCCGGCTTCTCGCGCACTGCCATCGCTAAGGCCTCTTCGCCGTCGCCCGCCGAAACCACTTCATAGCCTTCAGCGGTAATCCGAATGCTGTAAATCTCACGCAGGCTTGCGTCGTCTTCTACTACCATTATTTTACTCATCTTTGTTCTCCGTTTAAGTTAATATCGATTTGTTGGGCGGGTTTAGGATTGGATCGCGGCGCAGACGTTGGAATTGGCGCTGGAGCGGGAGCAGGAGCGGGAGCGGGCGCTGTTGTCGGAGCGGGAGCGGGCGCAGGCGCCGGAGCGGGAGCGAGCGCAGGCGCAGGCGCCGGTGCCTGCGCCGCCACTGGCGGTTTAGCTGGTTGCTGAAGTTGTTCTTGCACCTGTGCATTACGTACCGCAATCATCCGTTTATCGTATTCATCTTGTGTCAAACGCGGCAGAGAGACATAGAAAGTCGAGCCTTCGCCGAAAGCCGATTCCGCCCAAACTCGCCCGCCCAGCGCCTCAACTCGTTGTTTCACAAGATAAAGCCCGAGCCCAGTACCGCCGATCGTGCGCGTATCAGAATTATCTGCGCGATAAAACTTTTGAAAAATATGCCCAAGATCCTCGGAAGAAATCCCCATCCCAGTGTCCGTGACATTAATCAAAACTCGGTCGCCGTCACCCCGAACATTAATATAGATCGAGCCGCCTTCGGGAGTATATTTCAGCGCATTATCAATTAAATTATCCAAAATCTCACGCATAAAACTAGCGTCGATATAACTATAAGCAACCTGTTCGATCCGTCGACCTTCGCCAAAAGTGTTTTCTTTATTCGAGCCAAAATTCAGATTAATTTTCGCGGCTTTGGCGCGAGGTTGATAATCGTTCGAAATGTCCTCGACTAAACTGACCATTTCCGCAGGTTCGAAATGCGGTTTAATATGGCCATCGTCAAGTTTCGTGACATCAAGCAAATCTTGAAATAATTTCCCGAGATGTTTCGAGGCTCTGTCGGCGGCGGTGAGATAACCGCGCGCGCGATCGTCAATCGTGGCGGTTTGCGGATTTATGCTAAAGAGATATAGCCGTCGATGGTCGCAACAGGGGTGCGCATCTCATGCGAAGCCGTAGAAATGAATTCAGTTTGCTCGCCTTCTTCTTCGAGTTCCTTCGTAATGTTCCGAAAAGTAATCAAGCGTTTTCGATTCGTATCTTCGGGGGGTAAAACCGAAACAGAAATCGGGATACGTTTATCGGTTTGTCCGATAACTAGACAGCATTGGTATGAATCTAAAGCCTGTTCGGTTCTAATGGCTTGAATTAGTGGATTCTCAGCATCGGAAAGTTGCCGGCCCTCCTTTGTCTCCAGTTTCAATATTAAACCATAATCAAGCCCTAGCGCTTGATGTGGAGAATTACAGCCCGTCATCGTCGCGGCGGCGGGATTAATAAATTCGATCACGCCGTTTTTATCAGTGATAATCACGCCATCGTGAATAACTTTCAAAGCCATTTCCGCCAAAGCAGACTGATTATTGCCGGCATTTTTGGGCTTATCAGAGGTAGTGTTACGACTAAAAAGTTTCATCTACACTTATTTTAACACAAGCACAAAAAAATATGGTATATTTTATATATGAATAAAGACGTAATTTATATTGAGCCCGAGGATGATATTACCGATATCATCACTAAAATCGAAAAGTCAAAAGAAAAAATCGTCGCTTTAGTTCCGCCAAAGAAGGCTGGAGTTTTTAGAAGTATCGTCAATATTAAATTAATCGCTAAGGCGGGTGCAACTTCCGGAAAAAAGGTTGTTTTAGTTACTGTTGACCCGTCAATTATTAAACTCGCGGCGGCGACAAAGTTGCCGGTAGCAAAAAGTCTGCAGTCAGCGCCGGAAATTCCGGAGCTTAAGACTGAGACCGAGCCGGAAGAAAGTCAGACAATTGAGGATTTATCGGAAGATGAAGATATAGATGAAGCTGAATACGAACGGGATGCGAACGATTCCGATCGAAACAGGAGATCCGATAGATCTCATCATAAATCCGGAAAATCAGATGATGCTGACGACGATGACGATGAAAGAGATGAGGACGAAGAAACCGAAAATGAAGAAGATGAAAAAAGGGATAAAAAGGCGAAAAAATCCAGCAAAAAGGGGAATAAAGCTTTCGATTGGATAAAATCGCACAAGAAAACCTCGATTTTCTTGGGAATTTTTGCGCTGGGGTTGATTGGGTTCTTGATCTGGGCGCTAGTTTTCGCGCCAGCAGTGGACATTGCGGTCGCAATTAAGACCGATTCGAAGAATTTCTCGGAAAATGTCACTTTCACGAAGACTGCGACCGAAGAAAACGCTAAAGAAGGGAAGTTTTATCTACAGGAAAAGAAACTCGAAGAAACTCAAGAGGTGAATTTTGAGGCGACTGGGCAGAAGAATCAGGGGAGTAAGGCTGCGGGAGATGTGGTGGTTGAAGCATATTTTAGTTTAAATGTTAGTGGGTCAGTTTCTATAAATGCAGGGACAGTGTTTAAGGCTGGCGGCCTATCTTATACAGCGAACAATAGTACAACTTTGACTTATGACGGAAACGGCACTAAAAACTGTGATAATTATTCCACCAACGAAAGCGGGGATGGAGAATGTTCGCAATGTAGCCAATGCTTAATTTCTACTCGTATGGGGGTAACTGCAGCGGAAGGCGGTTCTAATTATAACATCGGTGCTTCCTCAAACTGGAGCACGGCTGCCAATGTTCAAGTCTATTCCGACAAAGCTATGACCGGTGGGACAGACGACATCAAAACCGTTGTCCAACAATCTGATATTGAGAAGGCAAAAAGCGAATTGACGACCGCAAAAGAGGAAGAAAATAAGAAAAAACTTTACGAATCGATCGGAGACGAATACTATATTATCGAGAGCAGCTTCGCGCAATCAACTTCATCAGCAGAGGCGACACCTGGGGCGGACCAAGAGGTTGGTAGCTCGAAACCGGTGCTAAAAGCAACGACGACTTCGACTGTGTACGTGATCGAAAAGAGTAAATTAGAGGAATTTATCGCCGAAAAAGCTTCGCTCGAAGACGGACAGAAAATTTATGAGACGAAAGACACCTACGTCGAGAACTTCACCGAAGGAAAATCGAGTATTACCGGGCGATTGAAGACACAATATTACATCGGCCCGAAAATCACCGAATCAGAGGTAGTTGAGAAAATTAAGGGCAAGGGTCTCGGCGATGCGCAACGTGAAATTCGCGACTTTTATGGAGTTTCGAACGTGACGATTAACCCGTCTTACCCCTGGGTAATGACTATTCCTGGCGATTCGAACAAAGTAAACATCCAATTCGAAGTGAAGGATAAGGACGGAAACGAAGTAAAAGACCAAAGTAACAGCGAAAAAGGCGACTCGAGCAACTCCGACAGTTCCGATAATTCAAATAGCAATAAAAGCGGAAATTAGGCGGTAAATGCGGATTATAGGACTCGACATCGGCGAGAAGCGCATTGGTGTGGCGCGTGCGGACTCGGACACCCGAATCGCGGTACCGGCAGGGTATTTGCTGGTAGACGGCTCAGAATGGCAAAAAATCGCTAAAATCGCGAGTTTGAACAATACTCGGTTCTTCGTGGTTGGATTGCCTCGTAATAATGAGGGGCAAGAAACCGCACAATCTGAATATGTACGGAACTGGGTAAAAGAATTGCGGCGCCATATCCCAGGGGCGCGCGTGCGCTTACAAGACGAATCTTTGACTTCGGTGGTAGCCGAGGAACGTTTGAGAGCGCGCAAAAAGCCGTTCGAAAAAGGTGAAATCGACGCTGAGGCTGCGACGGTGATTTTGCAAGATTTTCTCGAGAGTCATACGAAAACAACAAGGGGCGCACCCTTAGACGCGTCGGATATAACAGGGAAGGAAGGAGGTGAAGTGAAAAAAAAAGCTAAAACGGGAAAAAAATGGCTGATTGGGCTAGTTGTTTTGGTGATTTTAGGGGTAGCGGGGGCTGGTGGCGCTTATTTGTTAAAAAAGAAAATCGCAGCTGACCGAGCGGCAGAATATGCGCGTCTTGAGGCCGAGATGAAGGCTGAATCTTTTGATTTTACGATCAATCCGGGCGAAACCGTGATGGACGTAAAAAAGAAATTAATTGAGGTGGGTTATTCCGAAACTGAGGCGGCTGAGGCGTTGAACCCGAAAAATTATGATTTTGACTTTTTAGAGGGACTGGATTCGCTCGAGGGGTATTTATTCGGCGAAACACATAATTTTTATAAAGATACCGACGCGAAAGAGGTGATAAAAAAGTTTCTAGAAGGAATGGAGACAGAAATTAAAAAAAGAAATCTCGCGACGGGCTTTGCAGCGCAAGGATTGACTCTTCACGAAGGGGTGATTTTAGCCTCTATAGTCCAAAAAGAAGCGCCTGAAGACGAGATGTCGACAGTGGCACAGGTGTTTTTAAGCCGTTTACAGAACGGAATACCCCTTGGAAGCGACGTAACGGTGTCTTACGCGCTTGACCAGATCGATCCTGACCGAACCACCTACACAGATAATTCCAGTGCTCTAACGGTCGATTCATGTTATAATACGCGTGTTAATGCTGGGCTCCCCTGTGGGGCAATCTCGAATCCGGGGCTTTCGGCACTGCTCGCCGTAGCAATGCCCGCAGATACTACTTATCTTTACTTCTTGACAGGAGACGATGGTTTGATGTATTATAGTTATACAGAGACCGAGCATATTCAGAATATTTACGACCATTGCCAAAACCTCTGTGGTGTTTCACTATGAGTAAAAAGAAGAAATTAGATTTCAAGTGGGTGAAAGGGGCCTGGCCTTATTTTGTTGTGGCATTTTTGACGCTATCTCTGGTCGCCCTGGGGTCGCTTGATAAGCAGAATTCAACCAGTAATCTGAGTTTAGACGCTTTTGCGGCTGACGATTATAATGTTTCGGTCGATCAGATGTCGGAGCTTTATGTAGTGGCGGATCTCTCTGATACACTGGGGTTGGCGAGTGCAGCGGATGTGGCGTCGAATTATGTAGTGACGACGACAATGTATGACTCGGGACAAACTTCGACTGGGAAGCTCGAAAAACCGAGCTTAACAAGCGTGGAAGCTTCGCGTGGTGTGATTGAACATACGCTGGCAGAGGGAGAGAGCTTAGACACTTTAGCGGCGAAATATGGTATTTCAACTGATCAGATTCGCTGGTCGAACGGGTTAAAAACGAATGATGTCGCCGTGGGGACGGTTTTGTACATTCCGAGCACTTCAGGGA
>CAVFNU010000076.1:0-4645 GCA_963624235.1 bacterium
TCGTCTCGAAACGGCATAAGTCTGCGCGATTTCATTAGTGTGGTGTACTGGAATGTGGTCAATTCCGCCAGTATGGATATCAATCGGCTCGCCGAGTTCTTCGTGAATGATAGTCGAGCATTCCAAATGCCAACCCGGATAGCCCGGCCGCCCGAGATAATTCCAACGCATCGCATGTTTTTCGCCCGGTTGAATAAATTTCCAAACCGCAAAATCCGCCGCATTTCGTTTTTCGCTCGAAAAGCCAACTCGCGCCCCAGCTTTTAAGCCCTGAAGATCTAATCGTCCGAAATCCGCATATTCCGCAAACTTAGCCGTGTCGTAATAAATTCCGTCCTGCGTTTCGTAAGTAAAGCCATTTGCCGTCATTTGGTCTACCATTTTCATGTCTGCATCGACATAATCCGTTGCTTTCGCAATCAAATCCGGCTCAGTTAGGTGTAGACTCCGAAAATTCCGCAAAAAATCATCACCATAAAATTTCGCAATATCATAAACACTTTTGCCTTCGCGCGCTGCGCCTTTTTCTAACTTATCTTCCCCCTCGTCACCGTCTGAAGTTAAATGCCCCACATCAGTAAAATTTAACACCCGCCGAACTTTGAAGCCGTCTAATTTTAGCGTCCGGATTAATAAATCCCAATAAATATATGACGCAAAATTCCCGATATGCGGAAAACTATAAACCGTCGGCCCACAAGTATAAATTTTTACCGTCTCACCAAGTGGTTTAAATTCTTCGATTTTTCGTGTTGCCGTATTATATAGTTTCAGCATCGATCATTCTCTCCAAAATTTTCGCAATTTCTATATATTTGTCTTTTGTTACACCATGTCGCCCGATAGTTTTAATCATCGAAAGTCGAGAATTTTTTCGTGCCAGTGCTGGTAAATTGTAAGAAGCGATAAATTGGTCCAACTCACCATAAATCAGCGTCGCCGGAGTTTCTAGTTCCGCTAAAACTTGATAATTTTTTTGATCCAACACGATTTTGTCCATTGAATTTCTGAAAACTTTTTCGTCTAAAGGTGTGGACTCTTTTAGATTGATCGTATTTTCAAAAATTTTCACTCCTGCCGAAAATGCCGGATTTTTGAAATCTTCTTTCGTATAAACTGGCGGCGAAATTAAAATTAGCTCCTGCACTCTCTCGGGATATTGGCTTGCGTAGCGCGTAACGATAAAAGTCCCCATTGAATGACCAATTAAAACTAATGGGGTCTCAAGTTTTAAATCTTCAATCGAATTATTCAGCGCTTCCAGCTGCTCTTTATAATCATAATTCAGTTCATTATTTTTCGGCGATTTCCCGGAGCCGAGCAAATCAAAAGTCACAAAACGCACCGAATTCAATTTCTCCGCCTTTTTGAAAAATTCTAGCGCATTTTCAAAAGTCGATGAGTTCGAAGCGATTCCGTGAATTAAAACTACCGTTAATTTCGGTTTTTCAGATTTACAAAAATCATAAGTTTTAGCTAGCTTCATTATTTTTCTCCAACATTTCCGGCAATATTTTTACTAAATCTTGGACTACTTCCTCATAATTTGTGTCATAAGTTCGAAAACCAGCCGCGTAAGGATGTCCACCGCCGCCAAAATAGCCTGCAATTTTATCTCCAATCGCCGCGTCCGAACTACAACGAATTTTTCCAGTGACTTTTCCGTCTGGATAAGTTTTTATCGCCACTGCGACCTTCACTCCTTCGACCATCCTGAGCTCTTCCAAAATCAACACATTCGGATTATATTCGTCCGAATATTCACGAATGTCTTCCCAAGGAATATGAACCGTCGCCAGCTCTCCGTCGAGCGCGTATTCGACTCGCTTAATCAAATCCGCTTTATAATCAAGAATTCGCGCCGACTTTTTCATAAATTCGCGGCGTCGATTTTCCAATTCACTAATATTCGCACCGAGCCGACTTAAATCCGCTGCAATTTCAAAAGTCTCGGCAGTCACCGCCACACTAGTTAGTCCTAAGGTATCCGATAACAAGCCCTGAAAAATCGCTTCGGCTGCGGGTTGGCTAATTTCAAAGTTTTGATCTTTCGCAATACGATAGATTACCTCCGCCGCTGCGGGGCGCGTTTCGATAATACTTCCATGTGGAAAATCTAAATCGTCTGGCGTTTCGTGGTGATCAATTACAAACACCGGTGCGCCGTAAAGGCGATTTTTAATCGCGGCGTCGTCTAATAATTTCGATAATAACACTGTCGCCGCAGTGTCGACTATAATATAACCATCCGCCTTAAAGTCAAAATCATTCGTCACTCGCGCCCAATCGGTAAAATAATGCAAATATTTCGGGATGTCAACCGGACAATAGAGTGAAACTTCTTTCCCTTCGAGTAGATAATCCAGCGCCACGGCACTACCTAGCGAATCACCGTCCGGATTTTCGGCTTGAATTACACAAATCTTTTGCTTATCCTTCAAAAACTCGCTGAATTTTTCGTACATATCTATATTATACCCCATTTTTATGTTAAAATAAACATATGAGATTTTTTAGTGCGGACAAAAAGTTTGAACGTTTCGAGGATGTGAAACCCGAAACATTAAAAGAAAATGGCGTGAAATTATTGCTGTGTGATTTTGACAATACTCTGCGTCTACATTCTGAAAAAGAACCATCCGACGAACTTACGGCTTGGATAAAAGATTGCCATAAAGCCGGAGTAAAAATCGCCGTAGTCAGCAATAATGGTCGCAAAAAAGTAATCCAGAAATTTTGCGAACCGATTAACGTGCCGTGTGTTTGGTGGGCGAAAAAACCTTTAAGCACAAAACTCACCGCGACAATGAAAGGATATAACTTTAAGCCAAGCGAGACGGTCATGCTTGGCGATAGGTGGTCGACTGATGTTTTGGCGGCACGTTTCGCAGGCATCCGCGCCTGGCAAGTTATACCCCGGAAAAGGATTGTATGAATAAAAATATAAAAAACTCCGCAAAAATCACCGGGCCGACTTATTTGACTCTTTTACGCATGTTGCTCGCGGTAGCTTTCGTGATTTTTGTGATGCTCGGTCCGATCTGGGCAAAAATTATTGCGCTGTTTTTATTTATCGTCGCCTCTTTGACTGACTTCATCGACGGTAAATGGGCACGCAAACAAAAAATCGTCACCGATCTCGGCGCTTTCCTTGATCCATTAGCGGACAAAATGCTGGTCAATCTAGCTTTTCTAGCTTTAGTCTCTCTCGGCGTGGTCCCGCTTTGGGTTTTCGCGATTATTTTAGTGCGAGATTTTGCGGTCGACGGCATGCGGATGATGGCGGCGCGTAGCGGTCAAATAATCGCCGCTTCGAATTGGGGCAAATGGAAAACCACTTTTCAAATGACCGCATTGATTATTATTCTACTAAATTTGATTGTTGATCTTGAGATTTTTACGGTACTTGGAAATATTTTTCTTTATCTCGCGCTACTGCTCACGATTTATTCCGGCGCGGACTACTTGATTAAAGGCTATCAGAAATTCATTAAATAAGCGAAATTAGTAACAGCATCGACATTGCGAATGCGATCGAATCGATTCGATCAAGAAAACCACCATGCCCTTCCGATCCCCCGACACAGAACTCTAGCTTCTCAAAAAACTTATTTTTAATGATTATTTCATTCGAATCTTTAATTTTGAAAGTTCGTTTTAAGTAACTTTCAAACAGGTCCCCGATTAGCGCCAGCGGTCCACAGAACAAATAGATCCAACTCGTCGCTAAGTCGCCGTGGATTGTGAGCAAAATCGCCACTAGACCCACCGCAGTTATCAAACCAAAGAGCGTCCCTTCCCAAGTTTTGTTTTTCGAGACGTGCGGGAACGGGCGAGCTTTTCCGAAAATTTTACCACCAAACATTTTTCCGAACAAATATGCAAAAATATCATAACCCGGCACCCCAATCACAATACACCAAAGTTCTTTCAACCCCACTTCCGCCGTAAAAAATATTCCACCAATCAAAAACAGAATTTCCAAAATCGCAAATAGTAGGCTTACGCGTGAAAACTTCTTTTTGAAAAAACTCAAAAGCTCAACCAGCGCCATCGCCGTAAATAACCAATACAAGATCCGAAACGGCAAACCGTTAAAAAGACAAAGTCCCACCGCGGCTCCTACAAACATAATCGTGCCGACAATCATGCGCACCCGAAAATTCTTGTCCATATCCCGATTATATCATATAATTAAAATATGCCTTTAGAATTTGTTTACAATAAAATCAAAAACACTTTGCGCAAAATCGACATCAAGCTTGAAGGCGCAAAATACAAATATACTGAAAAAATGCCCAAAGACATCGAATATTTTGACGGCGGACTTTATGACGCGATTTATGAAGCCAGTTGTAAATATCCACTAAATACCGCGCTGGAATATTTCAAAACGGAGATTTCTTATAAAGAATTAATCAAAAAAATCAATAAAGTCGCCGCGGCCCTGAAAGCGATTGGTGCTGAAAAAGGTGAGAATATTACGGTTTGTATGCCGAATACTCCCGAAGAGATCTATATGTTTTATGCGATTAATGAAATTGGAGCGGTGGCAACTATGGTTCATCCGCTCTCTTCGGAAAAAGAAATCGAAGATTATCTGAATCAGGCACAATCGAAAATTATGCTTTGTATTGATATTGCT
>CAVFNU010000077.1:0-4155 GCA_963624235.1 bacterium
CTCTAATTATCAGAAGTGCAAGGAAAGCGAAAAGGAAAGCGGAGCGGGAATTGCATCGGAAATTAAACAGGACGATTCGAATTTGACATGTGAGGAGATTATAGCTTATGTGGAGAATCCGAAATATCAAGATTGTGATATGGTCGGGCATATTCTTGGGCGAATTGGGAAAGGCGAGTCTAAAGAAGTAGAAATAGAAGATGCGGGGGATAATAAAATGCAACAGGCATACACTTGTGTAAAACTCCAAACTACATTGAATGATTATAGGTCAACATTATCATCCTCGCAGCAGACGAAGGTTGTAAAAGTGAAATTTGATGGAAATACGGGGGAAAATGTGGCTAATAAAATTACGAAAGTGAAAATTAGTTGGTATACAAATGAGAACGAGTCGTACACTTATTCAAATCTGTTGAGTTCGCGTGCGGGAGCGAAATTTTATCGACTAGGATTAATACCGACGGCGGTACCGCCGACAATCTCGCTAGCGATGATACAGACAGGAACAACGTTTAGTCTGAAAGATTTTGATATGACGACGAGCGGGGGGCAAACGAATCGAGGAATGCTATATCTAGTCCCAACAAGCGAAGAGACGGCAGAAACTTCGAAAGATGACAATTATATTGGGGCGTGGTGGGATGGGACGATAAATAAAATTAGAGCTGAAGGGTTTTCGAAATCAAATGATAAAACGGCGACGAATTTGCCGTATGGAGTGAATTGTCCAGCAAATTCGGGAAATGAATTTGCTTGTTCGGTAGAAATTGAATTACCGAAGCCGGTAGGTGGAACGCGGAATGAGGATACTTTTCTGTTTGTAGTATCGTTGCCTTATGGGAAACCAAGTACGGATTTTTCGCTAGAATTTTTCTGTGACGGAACTTGTACAGATAAGCCGGTGAAGACAATAAATGAAAAAGGAGAAGTGGAGGAAACGAAGGGAACTAGTAGCCAGGCGAAATTGAATGGTGTACAGGTGAAAGTTGATTCGACGGGACGGGCGAATGATTTATATCGAAGAGTTGAGACGCGACTAGAATCCGAGGCGGATAGTTCTTATCTGTCGATTATGGGGCCATTGGAATTACTGGGTAATTCTAGTAGTGACGATTCGGGTTTGAATAAGGAAATAGGACCCGTAATAAAAGAGTATAATTTTTAGTAATTTGTGAATGAATAAAAAAGAGCCTTCCGACTCGCGATGGTTATAATTATGGTTGTGGGGGTTGGATTTGAACCAGCCGCCTTCGGCGGTGGTTATGAGCCGAAAACAAAAAAAAGGAGCTACCAGGCTCTCGTGTGTCATTTATGATTTGGTTGTGGGGGCTGGATTTGAACCAGCGACCTTTTGGTTATGAGCCAAACGAGCTACCAGGCTGCTCTACCCCACGATATGTTTTTATTATATCAAAGATTAGCGAAAAAGTCAAGATTTTTTCTTGAGAAGTTGTTTGGCGGCGAGTTTTACGAGGTAATTATAACTGTTGATAGCGTGAGGGGTGCTGGCGAGTTCGAGCGCGGTGAGGTTGTGACGAACAGCGGTGGCAATTTCGCTAGCGATCAAATCGGCGTGAGGAGCGACGATGGAGGCGCCGATGATGTGATTTGTGCGGTCGGAAATGAGTTTAACGAAACCAGAATCGAAATGATAAAGTTCGCTGGCAGTGGTGTTGCTCAAATTCGCGATGGCTTTGTGATATTTACGACCGCGTTTTAAAAGTTCAGCTTCGGTCGAGCCGACAACGGCGATTTCGGGCAAAGTTTTTACGGAACGGACGAGGCCACGATAATTGACTGGATTTTTTACTTTGTTGATGAGGTTGTTCGCGAGGGTAAAACCTTCGGCGTAGGCACGATCGGTCGAAGAATTCCCGCCGATGCAGTCGCCAATAGCGTAGATGTTTTTAGCGGAAGTTTCGAAATACTTGTTGACGGTGATGCCGGTTTTTGTGTATTTTACGCCAGCGTTTTCGAGTCCGTATTCAAGATTTGGCTGACTGCCGGTTGCGAGAACGATATTATCGACACGAACTAGTTTCTCGACGTTTTCGTGGCGGAAAATGACGCGTTTTGAAAATTCGTCTTTTTCGAGAGCGACGACTCTTGAACTAGTTAAGACAGTGATGCCAAGTTTTTTAGTAAAATATTCAGCAAGACAAGTTCCGACTTCGCGATCTTCATGCGGTAATAAGCGTTTGGAATTTTCAAAAAGAATAGTCTTAACACCGAGCTCGGCATAGAACTCAGCGATTTCGCAACCAGTTGCTCCGCCGCCGACTACGGCCACGACTTTTGGCAGACGACGAATTTTGATTGCGGTTTCAGGCGTAAGATGTTTGATAAAAGGCGCGCTGGGGATGCTGGAAGTTTTTAGACTGGAACCAGTCGCGAGAATTAAATTCGCAGCAGTGTATTTTTTGTCTTTAACGGCGACAGTATGATGATCGAGAAGGTTTGCGAAGCCTGAAATACAAGTAATGCCGGCTTTTTCATAAAGAGCCTTGTTATTGCCCCCGATTTTAATAATGGCTCTGAGCTCGGAGGCAAGAACCGAAGGCAGGTTAAAATGGAAATCTTGGTGTTTGAGGGCTGGATAAGACTGGACTCGAGAATAAACATGCGCGAAATCGAGGGCAACGCTGTAAGGGATGTCGCGAGTGCTAAGATTAGTGCCGCCGAAAGCGCGATCTTCAATTAGCCCAACAGATTTTTTTGCTTTTGCGAGAGTTAAAGCGGTAGTAGAACCGGCCGGACCGCTCCCGATAATCAAATAATCAAAATCGTATTTTTTGCCCATCTTTATATTATTTTATCATGATTTTGGTAAACATAAGCAAAATCTTTGTGATATTTTTTGAGTTCTTTAATTACGGCGCGATCAAGATCTTGCTTAGTGATGAGTTTTTTCTGACTAAGAGATTTTTTAACGGCAGAAAGAGTACGATCGATAAAGATTTCGGTGGCGCCAGAAGGAATATCTAATGCTTTAGCGTGAATTTTGAGTTGTTTAATAAGTTCTTTTTCGTCGAAAATTTTTTCGGTCATAGTATAGCCTCCGAGATAACTAAAAATGCGAGAAGGAAATAAAATAAAGCGATAAAACAGCGGAAAAAAGTTTTGTTTTTGAAGCGGAAACGGGCGAAGTCGGCAAGCGTACGGCCAGTGTTAGCGGCGCCGTGAAGGATGAGCAAAGGAAGGACGACGACGAGGACAAAAAGAATAATTAAACCGGTGCGCTCGGAGCCATTGGAAAAGGTGTGCATAATAGCGGTGGCGGTGATAAGATAGAGCGGCAGAGAAAAAGCGAGTTCTGGAACAGAGGCGGAAAGTCCGAGCATGAAGGCGTCGGAGCGGGTTTTGACGGTTTCGGTTCTGTGGTGATATTTGTGTGCGAGTTTTCGAGAGATAAATAATTTAGTGCCGGGACTAGGCCGAAAATAGAAGAAAAAGACAAAACAGCCAAGCGCCACGAAGACGCTAAACATGATCCAGGCGAAGAGATCGCTGTCTAGAATCTGGGCGATAGCGGGAGAAGAAACGAGAATTGAGTAAATTGCGAGGAAAAACAGGACAATGGCAGTTTCGACGCCCAAAATGAAAAAAGTGCAAAGATCGGAAGCTTTATTTTTGGAAAATTTGCCGTTGGTATAATGAATTAAAAGCGAGAAAATTCCGGGCGAGAGTTGCAAAAAAGCCATGATTAACATGGATAATAACAAGATTCCCACAGAGGTCAAAACGCTCATGTTTTGATTATAGCACGAAAAGGGTTGTATTCCTAGATAGTTTGTGGTAGTTTCGGGGCATGACGAGAAAAACGTTGAAAAAAATATTGTTGTTCGGGTTAAGTTTAGGAGTGATTTGGAATGGATTTTTGGCAGGTTTTGGCGGAATTTTTAATTTTGCAGGATTTTTCGGAGTTTTTGAAGGCGCTGGAATGGTGTATGCGGAAACGGTTGAGAGCGATGAGACGGATGACGAAAATGATGATAATGAAGATGGTAATGGAGATGAAGACGAAGATGAAGATAACGAAGCGGCCTGGGAGCCGCCAGAACTATATATTCGATCAATAAATCCGGGGTATGGTAGCAAAAATTCCGGAGAAATGATTGAAATTGCTCGGGGTAAAGACTCCGACACACTGAT
>CAVFNU010000078.1:0-2141 GCA_963624235.1 bacterium
CTTGCTTAATCGCCCGCTCCGACACATGCACCATCTCTTTTCGTAAATTTTCCCCTTCAGAACTCATTTCCGGCAAGCCTAAAGCTAGCTGCCTTAGCACCGCCAATGGCGCTTTCAATTCATGCGCTGCCACCAAAATCCCCTCAACCTCCTGATCCATACCCCCATTATATCACATTTACTCGTTGAAGGTCACCGTCCCGAGTAACTTCTCAAAATCCTCTTTAAATAGCACCGAATCGGTTTGTAAAATCGCTGTTTTATCTCTAATCTTGAATGTTATAATATATCCCGACAAGCTCGTATTTGGAATCGTTCCAGTATACCTATTTGCGGTAATATTTGCATTCTTGCCAATTGTCACCGATTCTATTGTTAAATTAGAATTTTTTCGATCTATTGCTTTCTGATATTCTTCCGTCACTTCGTCCATACTCTCATCCCGAATTGTCACCCGAAGAGCATTAATCGTTTCTTCACTCACCGCATCCACCTGAATTGGATTAAAGTATGCATTAAAATCTCCTCCCGCAGTCGCAGCCTTTTCGATGTAAAGGCTCCAAGTTTTCGGATATTCAAAAGTCAACTGTCCATAATCCGCCGGTCCCGAAAAAGTCTTATATGGATATTTTTCTCGCTCTAAAAACTCCGCTTCCATTTTTTGTGACTGTTCATCACGTGCTGCCGCTTCCGCCATTTGAATTTTCGTATCAATATCAGTTTGCGCTTCATTTCGTTCCAATAACATCCAAATAAATAGTCCAATAAAAGTCACCGCAACCAACGACAAAATCACGATTGCAATCGTCTTGACTAGTTCCGCAGTATCTTTTATCGGCTTTGGCGGCAATTGAACTTGTTGCACCATCGGCATACCGTTCGGTGCCGTTTGGTATTGCGTCGGACCTGCCGGTTGTATCGGCGGCATTTGTTGCATCTGTGGCACTCCTGGCACCCCCGGCATCTGATTATTATTCATAAGCTTATTATATCACACTATTCTTAAAACTCTTTACTAAAATCCTTCGCTAAAACTTTAATTTCATTTTTCAGCTTATCCAAATCCGCATTAATTTCTTTCGCCAATTTCGTCGCTTCCTCATATCGCTTCACTGCTTCGGACAATTCGAATTCATCCGAATAAAACCACTCCACTTTTTCATCCAATTCCGCAATTTTCGCATTTAAATTCTTTTTTTCTGCCATTTTTAACTCCTTTCCTTAATTTTTTTCACTTCAGCAGTAATTTCTTTTTCAAACGTTGTAATTTTTACAACATTCCCCGGCGTTATCTTCCCGCTCAGGATCGCATAGCCACGCTTTAACACTTTCTCCGGATTTAGCGCCTCAAGCAACCGCATCTTCCCAGACACTTCATTTTCTTTTTTCTCAACTTCATCGTTTAGTCGCATCGTCACTTGCGTCATTTTATCTGTACAAATCGCATTTACTTTTTCAACCATATCTCGCCCAGCCTTTCGTACTAATTCTCCCATGTTTTGCGCTTCATTCTCCGCTCGTCGCACCATATCGCGTTCAATTTCTTGCATTTTTCGCATAATCGCACTTTTCGCATTCGCGCGATTTATTGGCGTCAAAATTTCCGCCGCGTTCGACGGCGTCGACGCTCGTTTATCTGCCGCGAGATCGCACAAAGTTTCATCGACCTCATGCCCAATTCCCGTAATTACCGGAATCTTCGAACTCGCCACTGCTCGCGTCAGTCGCTCATCGTTAAAACAAGCCAAATCATCCGCACTTCCGCCTCCACGCAAAATCGCAATCACTTCGACTTCGCCACGTTCATTAAAATAATTCAACGCCCTTAAAATCTGATCCGGCGCATCCAACCCTTGAACCTGTGTATGCGCTACTTGAATTTCAATCCCACCCCATCGCGCATTCAAAATCTTCACAAAATCCGCATAGCCCGCTGCTTGCGTCGACGAAATTACTCCAATTCGCGTCAGGTTTTCCGGCAGCGCTCTTTTGTTTAACGGCGAGAACAGCCCTTCTTTTTCTAACTTCTTCTTCAAAAATTCATAAGCTTTTTTCAGGTTCCCTTCCCCCATCGGCACAATCTTTTTCACCGTTACCGAGAACTTTCCTAATTTTGTCACTTTCGGCATTCCCCTCTGTAA
>CAVFNU010000079.1:0-3733 GCA_963624235.1 bacterium
ATATTATATTTTGATAACCGAAAGGTCATTCTTTAGCTTTCCTTTTACGAGGAGCTTCTTTCTTCAAGTCAAAACGATAAGCAATATCATTACTAATTAAAACAAAGACAGCGCCAGCTTTGGTCGAGGTATAATTAATTGGTCTCCTAACTTCTCCGTGAGCGTCAATTAATTCATTAAAGGAAGTCACTTCCACAACGTTTAAATGTTTTAAATCAGGCACGGCATCCGTATCGACGATGATGCTGTCATAAGTTTTCAAAATCTTACGCAAGACTTTATTATATTTGCTCTCACTTTTAATCATAATAATTACCGCACGAATGGCGAGAATTAGGAGAACTGTTGCAACAACAAGACAGACATATCCGACATATTTCATAATCGTGAAGAAGAGAACATTCTCTTGGACCGTATCGTTAAAAATCGTACCACTATTATTTGCTTCGCTAGTCGAAACCGGAATTTCAATTGTCGCACTAGTCAACGGAACTTTCAAATCTACATTGCTATTTTTTACAACTGTTCGCCCGATTAGCTCATTTTCAATATTATTTTCGATCACCAAAGAAGTAGTCAAAACCCCGTCCATCGAGACGCCGTATTTACTCTTAAAGTCATTCAACAGATTATTATATTGTTGATAATCTACTTTTACTTCGGATTTAATATTAATTTCACTAGTATTGTCATATTCTTTCGTGATTTTTTCGGATAAAACATAATCTTTTGACCAATAAGCGTCTTCGGAATCATCTTTATTCGCCGAGATCGTTCCTTTAATATAATATGAATAAGTTCCGTCAACATTAGCGTCAACATCGAAAGTATAATCGTAGTCGACTAGGATATAGTCAATTAAGCTCGCAATATAAGTACGGTTTTTCTCGAGGTATGGAGTCTCAAAAAAGTCATTCTTTTTCAAATAAACCTTATAATCGATATCGCTTTTTTCGTTATAAGAGATTGAGATTTCTTGATCGACATTATGACTGTATTTTAATAGCCCAAATCCTAAAGCACAAAAAATAATAGCAAAGACAAAAAGTGCAATCATCATCACCTTGCTATTATTTTTTTTCGTTTTCTCACCCTTTTTCATTCTTAAATAATTCCTGTAGCTCCACTGTTGGGTAGCCAATATATTTTATCACATACTTTACTCTTCCATAAACATCTTCGGCGTCGACCAATTCCGAATCTGCCTTTTCGTTTGCGTCACCCTTAGTCTTAAAACGATACTTATCGCCGGACTGGACAATCTCAACCACTCGGTGAGTAATGATTTTTCCGTCCGAATTAAAAACTAAAATGTCGCCTTTATTAATTTCATCCGCGTTCTTTTTAGTATATATGACCGCATCCCCTCTGTCATAAGTCGGATCCATCGAATTCGAAGCAACTGCAATCATGCGATAATTCCCAATACCGGCAACTAGTGCGAAGATAACCATAATCGCAATAATCGCTGGTGGGATAAAAATCCAGTTGCGTCGTTTCTCGATTTGCTTTTTGTCGTGATATTTTAGAGTCTTATTAAATTTCAGATATAGATAATAAGGCATTAATATACCAAGCACCGACGTAATATAATCTCCGAGGTTCGGGATAATCGGAACAATAAACCAGAAAATTTCCAGCGTCAAGGCGAGAATCAACGTCGGGACTAGGCTCACTTTATAAGTAATAAAAGTAAAGAGAGCATTTCGTGCGACGATACTGCACAACTCGAGGCAGAAAAAGAGGAAAAATTGTTCCGGACTATTGAAATCATAGTAATAAGCGACTAGTGCGAGATCGTATATGATGAAAATTGACGTAAAACTTGCGAGCTGTTTAAAACTTCCGTCGGTTTTACGGCAGACAATATAACGCACGATTTCTCGACTTATAACCATGATAAGAACAGGGAATATATTGTAAAAGAGCCCTTGAAAACTATGTGTATATGCGCTATAAGAAAAACCGGTAAAAATGCCGAGCAGATACATAACCATAATGTAGAGCAGGCAATAAATTATAGCGTATTTGATGCCGATTTTTTTAAAATAACTATTATCCTTGGGGAAGCCGCCGATAATAAACGTTGCTATTGCTAAAACGAACCAAATGCCCATTTCAGCAAAGCTAAGAAAAGTAGAAGTCTTAAGGGGCACGATGATGAAAAGATGGCTAGCTAACAAATAGAAGAATATCGAAAATCCGTAGATATAAATCTTTTTGTTCTTTTTCACATTGATCCTTTTTAATGTACCCCTTAAAGTATTCTAGCTAAACCTTTTGAACGTAATTTAGAGTCGCAGTCAAAATCAAGTCAATATCTGCCTCGGTTGGAAGTTTGGAAGGATCTTCCGGGAGATAATATTCAACACGAACTTTACATTTCTTTTCACTTGTCGTGCTCTCATCCGCTGGCGCAGGCAAGTCGTTGCTAAGGTTTTCAGTAGTAGCCGTGTAGTCTGTTGAGTCGTAAGTTACAGTGTATTTAACATATTCTTTTTGTTCGTCTGTCAGGTTCGACATTGTGATGCTCTTCAAAGTCGCGTCAAAGGTCCCAGCATTTTCAACATCAACCGTAGCTTCGTAGAATTCGCCTGGCTTTAAAGTGACGCCATATGTGAATGTCGTCGCATCCAGGCTCTTAGAAGACGCCGCCACACTGCCTGCGGATTCGACATATGAATTATCCTGGAATTGAACTTTCCAGAGCGCTTTCTTGATTGTCGCGATACCGTTGATGTTTAAAGTTTGCGCATAAGCAGCGAAACCGACTGACATCACGACAAATGCGATCGACAAAAATAAAATCGCCAATGTCGAAGCGTTTACTTTTTTATGTTCCATTTGGGGTTTACCTCCTCTTTATTAATTTTTTTGCATAGATATTATGCTTAATGCTATTTAATCATAATACACGATTTTATACAAGACTTTTTTAAAAACTATTACCCCCCCCCCGAAGATGTCGAGGGGAGTTAAACGCCAATTTCAGATTTGGTGGGCGAGGAGGGACTTGAACCCTCACGATCCGAAAATCACAAGATTTTGAGTCTAGCGCGTCTACCAATTCCGCCACTCGCCCGTTTTTACCGATAACAAAAGCTACCAGTTAAATCTTATTATATCATGTCTTAAAGATTTATGCTATAATTTAGCTATGGATTCAAAAAATGGTGGGCAATCTACCAGCGACTTGCAGAGGCAGGCCGCGGCCGCGATCGCTAGGAAAAAGGTCTTGGCGGCTTATGCTGAAAATGCGCAAAAATCCGCAAAGGAAGCTCACGATGACGAGGCGCATCTTAAAAACGAGCCTATCACACCCAAAATCAACTCTGAATCTTGGAAGAAATACCATTCGGCGTGGCAGGATTATTATCAAAAGTATTACAGCGAATATTATTCCAAAGCAGCGCGAACTTATATCGAAAAAGAGAAGCTAAAACGTGCTCGCGCAGAAGCCGAAGAAGAAGACCTATTAAAATCCTTAACTAAAAGCAGTTCGAAGCTCGGTCAGAAACCTGCGATGTCGCTCGGAACAGGGAAGAATGCGCAAATAGACGCGTCCGAAAACTCCGAAAATGTGGATGATATTCGCGAGAATTTGCGCCGAAAAATTCGTAAAAAAGCAACTGACAACGCGAAAAAATCCCGTCGTAAACGTCATCTTGCGCCGATTTTAGCGGGAGTTATAGTGGTTTTGTTAATTCTATTTTTACAATACAACCGCTTAATT
>CAVFNU010000080.1:0-3162 GCA_963624235.1 bacterium
ATTGTCGCCAGCCCAAGCATAAAGTGCAGGATCTTGCAGGGCACGAGCAAAAGAAAAGGTCACGGGCCAGGGGAAAGGTCCGTTTTTGATTATGGCCGCGAGATTGTTCGTAGCCTGTTCAACGGTTTGACCGCCAGAGAGAAATACGACGCCAGCAAGTTCTTCGGGAACGTGCTCTTTGAGGATTTGAGCGGTTTTTGTGCCTACTTCTTCAGGGGTAGATTGGTTTTTGAAACGTTTACCAGCCAGCACCATATTACATTTCAAAATACATGCGCGAAGGTTAACTTTGGCGTCGGCGAGTTTTCGAAAGAGGCAATCGAGGATTTTGGCGGTCAAATCGGCGCATTCATCGATCGAATAATCGCCGTCATAGACTAATTCCGGTTCGACGATTGGAACAATGTTTGCGGATTGACAAGCACGAGCATATTCGGCGAGAATATGACAATTTTCATCAATTGCGTCGTCAGAAGGAGTGAGAATGCGACTCTTATCCTCAGAAGAGCGAACTTCGAAAGCGGCACGCCATTTTGCGAATCGAAGCCCGAGTGAATAGTATTCCTTCAATCGAGAAGAAAGTCCGTCGAGTCCTTTGGTGAAAGTTTCGTCGGAGTCGGGGAACTTTTCGAGGCCTTGGTCGACTTTAATTCCGGGGATAATACGACGTGCGGTAAGAAAATTAACGAAATTTTCCCCGTTATCGGCAATTTGGCGCGCGGTTTCGTTGAAAAGAATAACGCCGTTAACATAATTTTCGAGACCATCGGTGGTAAAGAAAAGATTTCGATAATCACGCCGATTTTCATAGGTATCGGCAATCTGTAATTTTTCGAACTTTTTATGAATCGATCCACCAGATTCATCAGCCGCAAGAATGCCTTTATAGGGGAGGACGAGACTGGATGCGACCAATTCGAGATTGTTTTCTGTGGGTGTGTCGGCCATTAATTCTTTAAGCTCAGAAAGTGAAAGCGTGGCGTTCAATTTTGAATTTTCAAGGTTAAGTCGTGCAAGTTTCAAGCTATCTTCAACTGAATTGCCGAGAATAAAACTACTTAAAATTGAAGCAGCGGCGATAGAAAAGAGCGAGAGGTGGGTCGAGAGATCAGCGCGATTAGGGGTGATTGGTTCGGAAATATCGAGATAGGATAGGCAACTTTCGGAGATATAAACGATTTTTTTTGGATCGATTTCTATTAATTCGGGCGCACTCGAAAACTCCGAAACACCCCTGTCATTTTCGAAAAAGACGAGATTGGCTTTTTTCGCGAGCGCATTTAGTTCGGGATTGTCAGCGTTGCGAAGATAGAGTACGAGGTGTGTGCTAGGAGAGAGTTCAAGATAAGCGAGGATCTTCGAAATCGCTTTCGAAGAAAGGTTGGCGGAACGATCGATAAAAAGATAGTCGACTCCTTCGGAGGGGGGGGTAAAGTTAGTTTCCGCAAATTCAACAGGGGAGAAATAGGCAACGTTATCGTCGGCAACAAGGATATAGCGGTGTGTCGAGGCGGTATTATTATCGGCAGAATTTTCGTCGTTGAAATTAAGTCTAGAATCGGAAATTGCGGCTTCTAGTCCGAATTTTTGAAGAACTTCGAGGGAAACGGCGGCGCCACCGAAGTTGCTGGTACGATGGAAAAAATTATGTTTTGAACCATTAAACCCGAGGTTCAGCCATTTAATTTGGTTACGATCGGTCTCGAAATCTTCGGTTCGATCATCGAGATTAAGATATACGTCCTTTAAGACGTTGCCCACTATAATGATGTTCATGGTTATATTATATCACACCAAGAATACCGCGGAGCGCAAAAGCGGTATCTTCGTGCGAACGGACGGTGATGGTGTCGATACCCATCTGGACTACTGGATAATCGTTGCCGCCAGGTTGCGTCATATCGCCAAAATAAAGAACGTCGGATTTTTCGACATTGAGCTCTTCGAGTAAATGTGTCATACCAAATTCTTTATTCATGCCAGGGATGATCGCGTTGATAGAGGTTGTTCCGCCGATTTCATAATCAAATTCAGGGGTGAGTTCTTTACATCGCGCAACGATTTGTTCACGTTTTTTATGATCGGGATCCCAAGCATATTTTTCTTCGGTTCCGGCATGCTGACCGAGAGCAGAAAAAGCGACCTGAGAAAGACGATTTTCGATAATCTCATCGCCGTCTTTTAATTTGTCCTCTTCCCAAAAACCAAGTTCTTTCGCGGATTTTTCTAAACTTTCGGAAATTTTCGCGACTTGCTCGTCTGTTAGCGGATAGTTATAAACTTGCCCCCAGTCATTTTTCTCGGTATTAAATCGATAATATTGCGTTCCTTGGGCCACAAAGAGGTGCAGGTGCGACAATTGAGCTGGAGTGGGGTTTTTGAGTTGGTTGACGATTTGGATCAGGAATTGATCGAATTTTTGGCCCGAGATGGGGCAAATCTCGAAATGATCGAGACATTTTAACAGTAAATCGGCAATTTCGTCGGTAATCGGCGTTTTTGCCACATTTAAAGTTTGGTCTATATCGAATGCTAAAACTTTTTTCATAATATTATTATACCATGTTATAATGAGATTATGAAAACTTATATCGTGGGCAACTGGAAGTTAAACTTTACGGTGGGGGAATCTTCAATTTACCTCCATAAATTATTGCGAAAAATACCGAATTATCGGGATGTTGAGGTGGTGGTGGCGCCTTCGGCGATTGCATTACAACCTCTGTCTCTACAGATTGACCGACATAAAATGAAATTGGCGGTGCAAAATGCATTTTATCGGGACTATGGTGCTTTTACAGGGGAGATTTCGTTTTCGCAACTTAGAGGAATTGTGGATTATGCGATTATTGGACATTCGGAACGGCGTTATGTCTTTCGCGAAGACGACAAAATGGAGGCGAAAAAAGTGGCGGCGGCGATACGTCATAAAATTACGCCGATTTTGTGTGTGGGCGAAACGGAGAGTGAGCGCGCGTTCGGCGAAACGAAAGATGTGCTTCGAGATCAGTTATCGGGTGGATTATCGGAAGTTGGCGACGATGATATTGAAAAAATCATGATTGCCTATGAGCCGGTGTGGGCAATTTCTTCGACGAAGGGGGCGAAAATGGCTGCGCCGGATGAAATTATCGATTCGGTGAAGATAATCCGGGACTATTT
>CAVFNU010000081.1:0-4785 GCA_963624235.1 bacterium
CGCGTCCTACGCTAATCCAGCCGGTGTGACCGAAAGCACCACCTCGAACATTAACAGTGGCTCTCCGCTTGCTGTTGGTCTTGCAGTGTCCGCTGCTGTGGCTGCTACCTCCGGCATATTCTTCTTCATCCTAGCTAAGCGTCGTAAAGATGATGACGAAGAAGAGGAAGAAGAACTCTAAACCTGAACGTCTTAAAATATGATATAATAACTGCATGAAAGTTGTTACAAGATTTGCGCCGAGTCCGACCGGCTACATTCACATCGGCAATGTTCGTTCTGCTATCTACCCTTATCTTCTAGCCCACGGAACCGAAGACGGGAAAATGATTCTGCGGATTGAAGATACCGACCGAGCCCGTTATGTTGAAGGCGCGACGGAGCTGATTGAAGAAACTCTCCAATGGCTGGGGTTGAATTGGGACGAAGGCCCGATCGTCGGAGGCGATCACGGTCCGTATTTTCAGAGTGAAAGGCGCGAACTTTATCTTGAATACGCACGCAAATTGATTACGGCGGGCCGAGCCTATGCCGATCCGACTTCGCCTGAAAAAATCGACGAATATCGTAAAAAATGTAGTGCTGAAAAGACTCCATTCCTTTATCGTCATTTTCGTCCAGAAAATCCGCCAGCATGGGAACCGGGTGTTCCGTTGCGATTCAAAGCCGAGCCGAAGGATTGTAGCTGGCACGACGAAGTGATGGGTGACCTGAGCGCCGGACCCGAAACTCAAGACGATATTATTCTGATTAAAAAAGATGGATTGCCGACCTATAACTTCGCACACATTGTTGACGACGCGGAAATGGGTGTGACACACGTGATGCGGGGGGCGGAATATATATCTAGCACGCCGAATTATCTCGCGCTTTATGAAGCTCTAGGGCTGGAGCGTCCGAAATTTGTTTCCTTACCGCACATTCTAGCTCCGGGCGGAAAGAAAAAACTCGGTAAGCGTGACGGTGCAAAATCAGTAACCGAATATCGTGATGATGGCATTCTTGCCGAAGCGATGTTGAACTATCTGGCTTGTCTTGGCTGGAACGATGGCACTGAACAAGAGATTTATACTAAAGAAGAGCTTATCCAGCGTTTTTCTCTCGATCGTGTTCAAAGCTCCGGGGCACAATATGACGAAACGAAGTTATTATGGCTTAATGGTCAGTGGCTAAGACGAATTTTCGACGAACAAGGTGCCGAGGCGCTTTATGCACGGACGGAAGGGTTTTGGCCGGAATCAGCGGCGGGTTTTGATGACGAATATAAATTAAAAGTACTCTCGATTATCTATGATCGTTTGAAAACCTTGTCTGATTTAAAGACGATGACCGATTATTTCTTTAAAGATCCTGAAATCGATCTTGATTTGCTGGTGAATAATAAATTTCTTAAAAAATTGTCGCTTTCTTCCCTGGAAGGCCTTCTAAAACAGACTGTCGTAAAATTAACAAATCTTAAAAATTGGTCAGCCGATGATTTACAGGATGTTCTCAACGAGCTTTTAGAAGAGACCGAGAAAAAGCCCGCGGAGCTATTTAGTCTAATCCGAATTGCGCTAAGCTTTGCGCCCTTCTCTCCGGCACTTAATCTTACGATGTTGGTACTAGGTCGCGAAGTCACGCTCGCACGTCTAAATGCAGTTGCGCGAGCGCTTTAGATTTTATAATGATGTTGCAATTGCACGAATTTGTTTATTCGTCAATACGCCATTGTCAGCATTAACTTTATAGACCATACCACCACTCACCCAGGCAGCGTTACTTCCGCTAATATAAATCGTCAGTCCTTGTTCGCGCATAATTGTATAATTTTCACTATAAGTCGGTTTTATATAATTAGATTCCAGAGCATTCGTGTCCCAAGAAGATTCCTCTTCAATTAATTTGTAGCTGGCATTCGTGCTACTATTAGTGAATTCGATCGTAATCTCATTTTCTTCAGAGGTAATGCTCGAAACACTAAAATCTCGTGGTACGTAGTTCGGATAAGTCGGATCCATACCAGTTTGCATCGCCGCAACCCGTAGCGAAATATCAGGCATGTTTAAATTCACAAAGTAAACAATCGCGAAAACTGCCGCCGCCGCACATGATAAAGCTAGCATTACGCGTCCCATGCTAAAATGAATATGTTCTTTAGTCTTCTTCTTTTTTGTCGGTCTCGCTTCGGAAACTAGAGTCGAATTTTCGGCTGGTTTCATACTCGAAGCCGAAGCCAAGGCTTTTTTGATCGCTTGTTCTTTCAACTCTTGTGCAGAAATTCGCGAAGCCGTCGAATTCATTTGTGTCGAAGTCGCTTGAAGCCGTGCTGTTCGTTCTTGCATTTTTTTATTTGCAGAATCTTGAATCGGATGTGTTGTTGCTGGCTGTATTGTGTCAGCGGGCTCGGCAATTCGTTGTTTCGTTCCCTGCTGTTTCAACGTGGTCCCAACCATAGGTGAATCAAAATGTCTCACAATTTTCGGACTCCTACGCACAGGTACGACGACATCACTCTTTTTCGTCGGACGTTTAGTGTATTTCCGACTAAGAGTAGTCGAAGCTTGTACTTTACGGCGATTCACCGCAGTCGCCTGTTGATGGTTTTCGGATTTTTGCATTAATTACCTCACTTATCCTACTCCAATCATACACTTTTTTTATTTAAAGCGCAAGAGTTAAAAATTTGTCATATTTATGGTATAATAAAACTATAAAATATGGATGCTGAAAAGTTTAAAAAACGTCAAAGCTTAAAAGTGATTATCTCTGAGGCGATCATGGTCCTAGCTGTGATTGGCACGGTAATCGTTTTGGCATTGGTGGTTTCGGGCTATTGGTTGAATTCAGATTTTGAAGTCGAACGGCAAGGTATGGTCCAAGTTTCCTCCATTCCGACTGGTGCCGATCTTGATATTGATGGATCATCTTCTTGGCTTCAACGCACAAATACCTCGAAAGTGTTGTCTAGTGGCGAGCATACGATTACAATTTCGAAAGACGGCTACGATTCCTGGTCGAAAACGATCAATATCTCCGAGGGCTACCTTTATCGACTTCATTATCCGCGACTTTTTCTTCAGGACCGTGAAACTGAAAAAGTGTTCGATGCGACCGGTTCGACACTGGCTTCAATCTCACCTGATTATGGCAAACTCTTGCTCGCCGATGATACTACCGAATGGCAAGTTATTAACCTGAATGCCGACATCTTGGAGCCAAAAAAACTTAATCTTTCGGATTTTCTTTCCGGCGCTAGTTTGGCCGAAGGTGCTTCGGTCGGGCTATTTACCGGCGAGATTTTGTCCGCGGACTGGGATCGGGGTGGCAGTCACGTTCTCTTCAAAATCAAAGCCGAAGAAAAAACCGAATGGGTACTAGTTGATGTTAATAACGCTAAAAATAGTATTAATTTGACCAAAGAATTTGGCGCTGATTTTAGCGAAGTCGAAATCCTCGACAACTCATCGAGCAATCTTCTAGTGATTCAGGACGGCAATTTGCGCAAAATCGATGTTTCCGGGAGAGTAATTTCGGCAGTTTTGGCTAGTAATGTGAATGATTTTGACCATTATGAGAATGAAGTCGTTTTTTCGGCAGCGAATGAGCAAGGAAGATACACGGTCGGTTGGTTCAGTATTGGTGGCGACGAGATCAAGGAACTCGAAACTGTCGACCAGCCGATTCGAGTCTTGATTTCGAAGTTTTATGATGAGATGTATATTACTACGCTTCAGGAACAATATATCGCGGTATATAAGAAAGTTGATTTCGAGCCAGTCTCGAGCTACGAACTAAGTTTTGCTCCGACAATAATGAAAACTGGTCACGATGGCGAATTTGTGACGATGAACGACGGGACTAAAATCGCCACGCTTGATATGGAAGCGAAAGTTGTGCGAGAATGGTCAGTCGAAGGCAATAATTTTGATTGGATTGATAACGACATGATTTATACGGTAGCAAACGGCGAATTGATTGTTTATGATTTCGATGGCTATAACCGTCGATCTATCGCAAAAAATGTTTCGAATCGTTTTCCAGTCGCAATTACCGATAATAAATGGCTGTATTATTTTAGTGATGGTGAGCTTACGCGCGAAAAATTAACGAAATAACGATTAAAACAACCGATTAATTCCCAGTTAAGAAGTTCCAGATTCCTTCGAAAAACGATGGCTCGTTTGATGGTAGGGCACTGCCATCATTCTGATCTGTAGTCGATGAGTTTGTGTTCGTGCCGGCAGAATTTTCTGCTCCGTCCCAGCTCGGCGAAATTTGTTCCGCAGTAACGAGTAAGCGATAGCGCGAAGTTCCAAGCGGTGTACAGGTAACAAGTGTTAAAATTGGCTTTTCGGTCTGTACTACTAACGCCGCAACATCGGTTGGTTCCACAACTTCTTTTTTCGTTACTTGGTAAGTATAACGGACGGAATTATAATTTATGTAAATCAAATCTCCGTCTTCAAGGCGCTCCAGGCCTGAGAAAATATATTTGTATTGGTTCGAACTATAAACGTCGCCAGCGGAATGTCCAGTGATGACTGTGTTGCCAATTTCGCCCGGATAGGCGTTCGCTCCGGCAATGCGATAATGTGCCACCCCGCTATTCATCGCTGACATCACTTCCGAGAGCTGAATTCCGAAATGAACCGGCACATCGACATTTAATTTCGGGATTATTAAGCGCGGATCTGCCGAAACGGTCTGCGAAATCGTCGGATCGATTGCTTCAATCTCTGTCGCCGGCGCATTTCCCGGCGAAACATAAGCCATAATCGGCGCGAAAATTAAGCGGTTGTATTG
>CAVFNU010000082.1:0-2194 GCA_963624235.1 bacterium
TTTCGAAGGAGTCGAGGAAGCGAAAAAAGTTATTGCTGACGCGATTGAACGTTTCAAAAAATAATTCAAATCCCAAAAAAAGTGTCTTTCAACGAAAGGCACTTTTTTCTTCTAAAACCTCCTGCAAAGCAGGAGGTTTAATGAACGCACTTATTTTATTGTTTATTCCTCGATATCCGTATTCTCGGTCGTCGTTTCTGTGTCTTCAGTCGTTGCTTCATCAGTCGCCGTATCATCAAGATCCATATTCTTTGATGATTCATATGCTTCAATCTGCGCTTTTATGTCTGAAGCTGACACACCCTCGTATTCCGACTCATTCACGGTAATTACAATATATTTGCCGTTCGTCGTTATCTCTTTATAACTGCTCTCACTTTGGTTTTCTTTCGCATATTCTAAAGCTTCTTTCGCCGCATCATCATTATCATATTCGTAATAAACCTTTACGCCAGTAATCGTATCATCCTTATATTCATAAACAATATGTGCCTTTTTTGGTACATATTGCGCCTCATCACCACTTAGAGCCGTTTCTTCCTGCTCGAACGAGAAAACATATTTCGATCCATCTGATTTAAAATATGAATCATTTATCCCGCTATTCCCCGCTATTACTGCTATTATTATAACAACCACCGCTACCACCGCACAGCAAATTCCGACAATCATGCCAGCATTACTTTTTCTTCTAACATCCTTAACTTTATTCTTATTAACCTTGTTCGTTTTGCTAGCTTTTTTAGCCGTAGCCATAATTACTCTCCTTTTCTGCTTATGTCTATCATAGCAGATTTTTTACAATTCTTCAATGCTAGCTCGCACTTGTTTTGTTGTATCACGATCGCGCACTGTCACCGAACCATCTTCCAGGGTATCAAAATCAACCACCACACATTTCGGCGTTCCAATCTCATCTTGCTTCCGATAACGTTTGCCGATATTTCCCGAATCATCCCATGTTACATTACCATATTTTTCGCGTAGCTTCCGATAAACTTCCCGTGCCTTTTCTACTAATTCCGGCTTATTTTTAAGAAGTGGTGAAACGCAAAATCGATACGGAGCCAATTCTTCTGACAATTTCAACACTACTCGTTTCTCGCCATTAACCTCATCTTCCGTATAAGCCGCTGACATTATCGCCAGGAACAATCGCTCCACCCCCACCGACGGCTCAATCACGTGCGGGACAAACACTTCGTTCGTTTTTTTATCGCGATATTCCATCGATTTTCCAGATTCGCGCTGAATATTCATCAAATCAAAATCTGTTCGGTATGCCAGACCTAACAATTCTTCCTCACCATTCGGATATTCAAACATAAAATCAATCGTCCGCTTGCTATAATGCGCTCGATCCTCCGCCGAAACTTCTAGCTCATGAATATTTTCCGCTGGCAATCCCATCACTCTTTCCAAAAAATCATGTTGCGCCACTCGCATTTCCTCAAAATTATCTTCCCAAGTTTCCGGTGCCACAAAATATTCAATTTCCATCTGCGAGCATTCGCGATCGCGCAAAATAAAGTCTCGCGGCGAAATTTCATTTCGAAAGGCCTTGCCTTGTTGACAAATCCCAAACGGTAAATTCGGGTAAATCGTATCCACGATATTTTTATAATTCGTAAAAATCCCCTGTGCAGTTTCCGGACGAAGATAAGCAATCCCCTTATCCGCTAGTTCCGGATTTTCTGCCGTGTCCTCCGGCAACACCGCCCCGACATGCGTCGTGAACATCATATTAAATTTCCGAATCGGACCCCAATCTTCTTTTTCGCAAATTGGACATTTCGTATGCGTCGCTAAAAATTCTTCTGTCGTCACCGATTCATTAATACCATCAGCAATTTTATCCGCACGAAAACGATTTTTGCAATTTTTACATTCTACTAATGGGTCCGCAAAAGTCGCCGTGTGTCCCGAAGCCACCCAAGTCCGCGGATTCATCAAAATCGCCGCATCCACCCCGTACATATTTTCCCGATCTTCGACAAAATATTTCCACCACGCATCCATTATCTTTTTCTTCAACATTACTCCAAGCGGACCATAGTCCCAAGTCCCAGCCATTCCGCCATAAACTTCCGAACCTTGAAAAATAAACCCCCGCCTTTTACACAAACTAACAATATCTTCTAATTTTTTACTCATTTTAGCTCCGAGACTTAATTTTTATCTCTTTTTATTATAC
>CAVFNU010000083.1:0-13039 GCA_963624235.1 bacterium
ATCTCGCTTCGATCCATTCCAACAAAGCCTCAACTTCCGTGTCAAAATCGCCCCGATCCCATTTTTCTGCATCTTTCAAAGCCGCTTCGCGAATCGTACTCGCGGTTTTTTTCAGAGACAACATTAGCTCTTGGCCTCGCCCCGACATCCTTTCTTGCCAAACGCGTTCAACTTCTGTTTGGAACTCTGGCATATCCATCAGTTGGTAGATCAGTTTCGCAATATTTCCATCCGAATTTTCCGAAAAAGCCTCTTCGCGACGCGCCTGATCGTTGGTAGCGTCGAAAAATCCTTCAATTTTCTCGCCCCAGGCCCATTCCCTGTTCCCGAACGCAAAATCAAAATCCCACACTGGTCCCGCATGAATTTTATCATTAGTGCCATTTTTGTAAAAATAAAAGCTCGACGCATAAGCATCTGGATTTGTAGAAAATTCCGAAATCAGAAAATATTTCGCCAAGGATTCCATATCTGCTAGCTCCGCTGCGCTCGCATAATCCCCCTTTTCCGCCGCCATTTCTAACTTATTAAAATCAGTCAAAAACTCTCCCATCGCCTTTTCCTCCCAGCCCTCTTCCTCAAGCACCGCATCCGTCAACTTCAGACAACTCCCCGCATAAGTGAAATAACAACCGCCCTCATCCTTATGTAAACTATCCATCTCGACCAGCACCCCCGCCGTGTCTCTTAAATCCACCCGCCCTTTACCAATTTCCACTCTATGTAAAAGATAATACAACCCCTCATATTCTCCGTCAAAGTACATCTCAACAAATTTCCCCCGCCACGCATAATCCTCCCCGATCATCTCCGCGATTTTCATCGCTGCATCATCTCTCAAATAGCTCCGATCCAAAAAATTGTTTCTCAAAACCCACTTTTTCGCCTCTCCTAACCCGAGAATATTAGTTTTATTTGCAAATTTTAACTGAAACGGCTTTTTCTCCTGCGCAAGAGTCGAATTCCCTCTTAGTTTCAGCTCGACTTCGCTAAATTCCATTGTTTCACCATTTTCATCCGTCAAAATCACTGAATTTCCGTCGTAACGATCCTCTTTTTCGCCAATTTTAATCTCATCCAATGTCGTTCCAGTCAATAAAACTTCGATTTTCGCCACTTTTCGTGGCTCAGGTTTTTTCACTGTGCTTTGATATACCCAAATTCCACCCATCACTACCCCTACAAACGCCAAAATCCCCGCCCCAAGCATCAAAAACCGCAACCAGTGCTTCATCTTTCTATTTTATCACGTTTTAGATTGCGTTAGCAAACAACACCAACCGATGCGATGCGTCGCCATTACCATAAGAAGTTCCATAACAAGTCATAATCGACACCGAATAATGCGTTCCGAGATGAATCGCCCCAGCCACCGCATTCATATAGCTTCCGGCTCCGTTAAGTTGTAACTTGTTATTATTTTTCTCAAAAATCACCACTTTTTCAACTCTATAATTCGTAGTCGACCCCCCGTCGACAATCGAGAAAGTGCTACCCACTCCGAGGGCCGTCAACCCTCCGAAAACCGCACTGGAGTTGTGCCCGTAATAGAATTTTCCGCCGTAACGATTTACGTGTCCGCCCGCGTCCACCGTCGTATTCGCCACATCGACTACTTCTAATGCTCGCCCAGCGATATTGATGCTATTTTTCGGCACTATCGCGACAGAAGATGCAGTTTTTGCTAGCGTTGTGGATGTTTCAGCCCCGTTCCTATTATTTGTCGATAATTGTTCAGTTTGAACTTTTTCCGTCTCCTCGACCTCGACCTCAACCTCGACCTCGACCGTCTCCACCGCATGAAACTCTGGGGATTTAACCCTGAGATTGTCTCCCGCCGCTAAAAGCCCCGGCATCAAAATAGTTTCCAAAATACTCAAAAACAACAATAAAGATAAACGTTTTGTCATCACACACTCCTCTATGACCAGTTTATCTTTTTATTATAGCACAGATTACCGAAAAAATCAAGTCTATAACACTATTTTAGCATTTTTTCAATAAACCGTCCCCACCACTAGCATTCGATTCAATTTGCTTGTCTTGACTTTATCTCTTTTGCGCCTTCCGATACTTTTTTACCCCTTCGCGCGCTGCCTCGGTTTGAGCCTCCTGTTTTGAATGCCCCGTTCCAGTCCCCTTTAACTTATTCGCCACATAAACCCCGACCGTGAAAACCTTGTCGTGATCCGGTCCTTCTTCCTTCAAAGTCCGATAAATCGGCGTCACGCCGTCGTTTTTCTGCGCTAATTCTTGAATATATGATTTCGGGTCGCGCCACGATTCTTCCTCTAAAATCCCGTCAATTTTCACTAAAATATGGTCAGAAATCAACTTTTTCGCCGCCTCATAACCCTGATCGAGATAAGTCGCCCCGATCACTGCCTCAAAACAATCCGCCAAAATCGAATCATGTGCCCGTTCGGTACCATTTTTCTCTCCCTTCGACATCCGCACCAGTGGTTCGTAACCGAGTTCTTTTCCCGCCTCGCCAATCGATTCCGTTCGCACCAACGCCGCCCTGAGCGCCGTCATCACCCCTTCTGGATAATTATAATTTCGATACAAAAAATCCGATGTCACGAGTTCCAACACCGCGTCTCCGAGATATTCCAGGCGTTCATTATGTTCATGTGTCGTTTTTCGATGCTCATTCACATAACTTCGGTGCGTCAACGCCGTCACGAGTAATCCAATATCCTGAAACTCAAACCCCAATTTCTCTTTCGCAAATTCTTGATATTTTCCCGTCTCCATAAACCTCCTCTTTTTTAATAATTCCCCGCGCGAATTTTTTTCTTCGCAATTAACATCAATTTTTCAATATCATCATATTCGATCGCATCCAGCGCCTCTGCGAACGAAAACCATTTAATTCCCTTCATCCAGCGCTCTGGCGTCGGTTTTTCGTGCGA
The DNA here is from genome assembly GCA_963624235.1 of bacterium. Taxonomy (GTDB): domain Bacteria; phylum Patescibacteriota; class Saccharimonadia; order Saccharimonadales; family Saccharimonadaceae; genus Nanosyncoccus. The sequence goes on from CAVFNU010000083.1 coordinate 2,916, forward strand.
ATCGAGCGAGCGCACTAGGTAAATTTGTGTTGTCATCAGCACCAATTTATCTAGCCGACGGTATTTAAAGTGAATTTTTCCCAGCCAGCCGAGAACTGCTACATTTTTCAGTCCGGTTTCTTCTTCGATTTCGCGTCGTGCTGTCATTTTCGCGGTTTCGCCCGGCTCGATATGTCCTTTCGGAATCGTCCAGCGTCCTTTCGAATCTTGGATTAAAAGAATTTCGATGTCTTTTTGATCCGGGGTGAATCGAAAGACAATTCCGCCCGAAGTCGGTTCGCGGACGATCGATTGAATTGCAGTTTTGCGCCGAAAAACCGTTGATTTTATCTTATCGAAAGCCGAGCGTTTCTCAATCGGCAACGCTTCTGGTACTTTTAATTTTCGTCGCGCCGTCGGTTCGCTACTTGGTTTCGCTCTCCTTTTCGGCGTTTTCGGTTTCTTTTGATCCATTATTTTCTTCTTCCGCTTTCAGTTTTCGATAGGCCGTCCCCAGAACTCCGTTCACAAACTTCGATGAATTTTCTGAACCGAATTCTTTGGCGAGTTCCACCGCCTCGTTAATCGCCACCTTCGGCGGGATTGAATCCCGACACTCCGAAAGCTCATATAGCCCCATCCTAAGTACGTTTCTGTCTATCGCCGCAATCGACTCAATCGGCCACTCCGGCGCGAGCGGCGCCAACACTTTATCCAAAGTCTCCGCATTTTCCGCCACCTTTCGTGCCAGATTATATACAAATTCAGTATCCCCCAAGGCTTTTTCGTATTGTTCGATATTTTTTGCGACAATCAAATCCAACTCGACGTCCGGGTCCTTCGCTTGCGTTCGTAGTTCGTATTCATACAAACTCTGAAGCACAATTACTCTACCTAAATGTCGATTACTTGCCATATTTTTAAATCTTCTTTACCTTTAAGTTATTTTACTTTTTTCATTTCAATCGTTTTTTATCACGATTTTACGATTTCGCTATTTTTTGATAGCCTTTTTAACAGTTTTTTCCGCTTTTTTCACAGTTTTCTCGGCCTTTTTCGTCGCTTTTTCAATTTCCGCTTTCACGGTTTTCACTTTTAAGTTCGGGGTCTTTTTCTTGGTTTCGAACGCTTTCACGGGCGAAAGCTTATTCACTCGCTTCGCTAGTTCCAGCCGAAGATGACTCCGTCTTAGCCCAGTCTTCCGCGGGCTACTCTGTTTCTTAGGTTCAGGCATTTTACTCCTTAATTTAATAACTAATTTTATTCATTTTATCACTTTTTATGATTTTTTGCAATTGTTTTGCTCTAAATCCTTGCAAAAATTTCCATTATCAAAAACTTAATCCTGAAAATCATATGCTTGACGTATGAGCATCATTACGCTTTCTAATAAATCTCCATCCGTCAAATCAACGCGATAATCTCCATTCCCCCAACGACCAACATTCGAAACATCTTTCGTAATTTTATCCGGATCGTTTAATTTTCCTTTTTGCATATTTATAGAGATTCTTAATTTGCTACGCTGAATTTCAATATCGCAAATATTCGTTTTCCGCTTAAAAGCAATATATAACTTTCTCGGCTCAACAGTAATATCTCCAAAAGCTAGAATTCGATTTCTTATAGTTTCATATAACTGCCTCGTGGTCGTCGAACCATGCGCAAGGTGGTCCGCCTCAGCATAAGGAATTCTTTCTGAATTTTGATTTTCTTCCGCAATTCGTTCATCAATTATTTCATGCCCTTCAGGTTGGACCCGCTTCAAGCAATCAGTCGTTCCACTCAAGCTAGCAATGCATTGTAAAATATCATACGCATCTTCAGCAGTCATGTTATAAAATTCTCTAACTCTAGGTTTGCCATCAAAAGTTTCAATCGAGCGAAGCTCAGGATTTATCTTATCAATCATCTCATGAACTTTCATATCGCTTAATCTATCTTTAGCTTCATAGACACAATACGCCCTAAAAGCGAATGGTAAACACGCACTCCGATTCAGCGATGCTAGCCTCTTTTCTAAATTATCCGCATAACCAATTTTCACATATTCCGGAAACGCCGGATTCGTCAGAACATAAATCACGCCTTTATTCATATGCCTTTATTGTATCACCCCCCCCCGGAGCGTCAAGGTACTTGTCTCGAGACACAGCATTTATCGACTATCTTGAAAAGAGAACATCACCCTAAATCTTTAAACTTAACAGTTTTATTCTTATCCCAATCCATAATTTTTACGTCTTTCGGCTTTTTATTTTTTGGTTTTGGCTTCTTCTTTCCTAGAAGTAAAAGCATCGGTGGAATTTCGTCAGATTTTTCTTCCTTCTTAATCCCGCTCATTGGAATTATATTGTTAATCCCATCCATCTGAAAAATATTCCAAGAAATTATTCCTGCAATCTCGATTAAAATTTTCATTTTTTCTGCCGCAACTTCATGTTCAAGGTTGATGCGATTAGACGAAAACTTATCGTTCCAATAATCTATAAAAGTATAGAGGAGGTTCTCGCGTGCAAGGAGAAGATTGTCCCCCTGCCATTCATAGCCATAAGAAGCTTTAAATGCTTCAAAAACCCACTCAAGCCACTCTTTTTTATCTTTAGCGTATTTGGAAATGGTTTGCAGTTTTCGATCTAAAAAACCGACCCGCTCCGATAATTTTAGAACTTTTTTCCCGTTTGCCGCATTATAACGCCCCACAATAAACGGCGCCTCGCCACAAGTTATTTCCAATCGTTTTTCCAACACATATTCTCGCCAATTTTCCGTAGTGACCGGCCAATGCCCACAGGCCCAATCCCCTTGTTTATTCATTTCGTCAACAATTTCCCTTGGCGTAAAAACTTCAGCTTTGTCGCGAGTGCGGGCTTTTTGCTCTTCTTTTGACTTGGCGATGCGCGGCTGAATAAGGTAGGTGTTTCTTCCGGTGATATCTTCAATCTGAATCTCGTCTTTCGGATTATGGCCATGATACGAATCTGTTGCCCAAAAAATATTGTGCATCTTTTTCGCCATCGTCCGCGTGCGATCGATTAACAATATTTCTAATAAATCCCGGTGTCGGCGAATAGTATTTTCGAGAATATCTACCTGGGGCTTTGTCATATCCCCCCCCAAAAAAAGAGCGTCATCAGTGTATTGACACCTTGTATCGCTCTATATACTATTAGAGACCCTAGGCGCGTCGTCATTCCAACAACTTGTCGGGTCTCATTACTTTTCATTTTATCATTTACTCCTTTTTAAGTCAATAGTTTTCTGATTTTTCAGCACAATAATTATTTTCTCTATCGAGCGACGTTTTTCGAATTCAAATTTTATCTGAGTGACTGCCTTACGTTCATCAATTTTCACTCTCGACAAATCAATAATGATATTCTTCGATTGCGCCTGCGCTTTATGGATATTATTTTGAATCGTTCGCCGATGTGCGCCTTTCGGACTTTTCAGCTCCCACATTTCACCATCTATTTTAAAATCTGGTTGCCTGACGCCAGGGATATTGCTAGGAGGAATAAAAACTACATTTTTTCCTAAATCACTAAATATCTTGGCTATCATGAATTCTTGCTTCTCGGGCGGATTTTTAAGCCCGGAAATATCTATACTCCCAGTTTTCATGCCTTTATTATATCAGATATAGCAAGATTATTCCATCGGTGCGACTTTTTGTTCGATGAAGGCAATTTCTTTTTCGTCTAGACCATATTTTTTGTACAGCTGTTGGTCAATTTCCGAAATTAATTTAGTCCAATCTATGTCAGATTTTTCAGTGAAGTCTTGAAGTGGAACAAATCTAAAAGTCGTAGTACTGTGCTGTGTTGTTTTTAATATACCAACCAATGCACGAAATAATTTAGTTTTTAGATATTTTAAGGCTGCCTTAGCTTCAAATTCCGTATCAAACGCTCCGTATCGCAAAAATGTCTCTAAACAAATCTGAATCGGCGAGCCGAGAATCGGCGAGGGTATTTGTTCTCCTAGCGCACCACATCCATAAGCATACGGCACAAACACTTTCCACTTGCCTACCGTACCCCCCCCGGTCGGGATTGGATAATTCGCAGGAATGTATTTTATAGTTCGCTTACCATTAACTAATCCCCAAACTTCCAAATCATCCTCCTTTTTGCGCTCGTCCTGCACCGGAGGTAAACCATATTTCTCAGACGAGCCGAAAAAGTCAGTGCTCAAGCCGTACGGCTTGCGCACTGACATGATATCTTGAATACTTCCATTCCGGCCCAAATCATTTTGCACTTTTTGAAATATCGAAGCTAGCTCAGCAAACATAATAAATGTACCAGTTCCGGTTTGGTCCAAGAATCGTTTACTCTCTTCCACGTTACCTCCGCCATGTATCCTCACCATAGCCTTACCATCAAAATTTCTGTCCCAAACGAAATAACAGACACCGCCTTTAATATCAACTTTCGAAAAAACATCTTTACTATTCGGAAAAATATCGATCGATTTTACCCTTTTATCCGCAATCATTTTTTTACTAAAATTGTTAAGCCCCTTGCCAGCGCCAGACAACCATCTCGACGGCATAATAAGCGAAACGATATTCGAGATTATTTCAGCATTCTCGACGAAATATTGGTACACTGGGCTAGCCGACGCATTTTCTGTACCATTTTCCCTTCGTCCGCCATTATCGCTAACTTGATACGGCGGATTTCCAACCACTGCAGTAAATCTCATATCTTTTCCTTTCATATTAAATAAATCGCAGAGTTCATCTTTTAGTAAATATGATGAGTAGTCGTTTTCTTCATCTTTTACATTTCTTAGTTTTTTGGTTAAATCATGAATATAAACGACATTTACCTTAGCACCAGTATACCCAGCGAGCGTACGTTCTGTAATTGTTTTTGCCATCGGCGTCTTACATAGAACAAAAATTTGTTTCTCAAGAATCTCATTCCAGAGTTCGCGAAAACAACCATCTTCTTTACGATTACTGTTTTTTAGAAATTTAGGAAGCCTCGACTGATATATATTATACGTTGCAAGCAATGGATAGAGACCCGATTTTGAGTTAATTTCAAAAATCGTTGTATTCTCATCTCCCCAAATGTCGCTATATGGTTTGCGTTCAACAAATTCAGGCAGCCCCTCAAGCTCGGTCGAAGTATTGTTAAAATCATATCCACCCAATGTACTCGAAATATGCATATTTACCACTTTCCATGGAGTAAGCACAGTTTCTTTGTCTGGATTCTTAAAAGTTGAAAAAACCTCCGCAATTGACCGCACGCGTTCGTATGGCAATAGTTCATCGCAATCATAAGCTTTTGCGCGAATACTTTTAGTTACACCGCGAAAAACGTCTTCATCGTAATATTTAATGAAGTCCTTAAATTTATCCTTAGTGAGTCCTTCCGGCATGAATTCGATCCACGATTCATCGTCGACTAGTCTAATAAATTTCGATAACGAAATATCTTCGTCGAACTCTAACGGCGTACCATCGACATCTTTAATTGCACCATAGACGAGCATTGGCATTCTGATTGAAATACCGCGTAAAATGGAGACTGCAGACTTACGTTGTTCTCTTGCTTCCTTAAGTTTCCTAATGGCTTCTCTGTCTTCTTCGGTAAGTTCTGGTTTTTTCTTTCTCTCGCCATTTTCGCCTTTAGAGATCTGCACATCATCAAGACCCAATTCGTTTACTGGTATCTCATTGAGTCTTTCGCCAGTACTTGTTCCCACAATAGCTTTAAGATCATTAAACTTTGTAATCTCGACTTCGGTCAATTTAAGTAATTCGTCATTGTAAAGTTTGGGATCGTCAAAGCCATTTCTTCGTACGCGTTCAACAATAGCATTCTTAAGTTGTTCCAGCATTGTTGAAACGCTAAATTCTTTCATTTCACCATCCGTAGCAGCGATAATTGGGCAGAAATTCAGAAACTTTTTCATAGCTTCTTTTTGCTCAGGAGACGTAGTTCTTTTGCGATTTACTTCAACAGTTTCAGCGACAAGTTTTAGTGTGCGATCGGGGGCAAAATCAAAAACGTAACCATGCGTTTTTAATCTACCATCTACAATTGCTGGCGTTTGACATCGAAATGCAGCCTGTAAATAGGTCGATGCTTTATCGGTATCAGACATCATCAAGACGGCCGTCCATCGCTTGATGCTTGCACCCACGGTTAGACGCTGACCGGTCAATGTAATGGTGTACTCATAGTTTTTGATTGCATCTTCAACTCGTTTTTTAGCATCATTATCTTGTTCGTCGTCGCCAGACATATTGCCGGAAATATTTACTATCCCAAAGTGCCCAAAAATCGGATGTTTCTTTAGTTTCTTTTCCATGGCCTCAATGATTTTTACACGATTTGGCAATAACCACATAGTGTGCTTATTATATTTTCTGTATTCTTCGGTCGAATAGGGGAAATTGTGTCTATCATCCACCAGTAAATCCAAAAACTTATCCACCATCTCCGAATGGACGAACTCAGCGATTTCATTGCCGTCTTCGTCTCTTTCCACCCTAAACATTTCATGGAATTTAAAAGCCCCATCCATCGCATCAGTAAATTCTGGTGGCAGATCTTTTCCACCCATGTATTTATCAATTTCATAAGTTAGCATTGATAAAGACGGCAACTCAGCATACGGATTTGGTTTGCCGGGATGTCGCTCATCCCAGTGTATTTTTTCATCTTGCTCCATAACGTAATCCCACGTATAAACTTCTTTATCTTCAAATTTATGCAAGATATTGAATGGTGTTCCGGAAAGTTGCAGAGTGAATTTTGAATGAATTTTAGAAATAGTCGCACTTCCAAGAGGGGATTGTGTGCCTTCATGAGCCTCATCGATAATAACCATATCCCACTCAGTATCAAATACCTCTTCGTTTTTTTCGAATCCTTTTGCTTGTGAATGGCTAGCTTCACGGTCACTAACGACCGTTTTTGACAATCTTAAATCCTGTAAAGACGCAAAATAAATAAACGGCTTATCTTTTTGTAAACGAGATTTTAATGTATCTCCACGATCTCGTGATGAGTATTCCCATTGAGTATCGTCCTCAAAAAACACCTTTTTAAAATCCGTATACCAGTCAATACTGACGCTTGGTCTATGCGTAAAAATCAAAACCTTTTTAAATTCGCCCGGGTTAAGAAGATTTGACTCCTTTGCAACCATCATTGCGGCCATTGTTTTGCCAAAACGCATTTTAGCGTTCCATAGATAACTTTTGCGGCCACTGTTTATAGCCTTGATGGTTCGATTTATTGCATCTTCTTGATTCGGTCTAAGTTCGATTGGTTCAAATTTATTCGCATTATTGATTTGCGCCGAAGATAAAGCTTTTTTATTATCAATTGCTGCAAGCACAGCCTCTTTGGCTAAGGCTGGCGTAATCTCGAACCATTCGGAATGTTCATTCTTAGTATTAATTGATTTTCTTTCGAACCCAGAACGTTTAAGGATGTTATGGACAGTATGGTCATTAAAATATTCACCGTTACTCGTAATAGAAATATATGCACCCTCTAGCCTATACTTCGTGTCAGAAGTCTTTGTCTGCTGGTCTATCCTTTTTCTAGCTGCAACATTTATTCCATTCTGTTCCTCTGGCGATAAATGCAATGGATCGACAATATTGCCCCCATACGTAGCTGCGCCTATTTTGACTCGTCCTTTATGCGATTCATCTGGGATTGAATAAATATAAACAACACCGTAGGAATATGCATCCATAATATAATGTTGCCCCGAGCCAGAATGGGTATCGCTTAAACTTCCCATAGTCAATCTCCGTAAAATAATATATTAGTTCTTATAATCTATTTTATCATAAAATTTTCATTATGCTCTACTAATTGCCAAATCGTCATGGACCCGTAAGTTATCATTCGCTCAAGCAGTAAATTTCCGCATAATATCGCAAGAATTATAGCCGCCACTCACAAGTAAACCATCAGCAAAAATTCCACCGGCGCACCCCAATGCATCCCTAACCGCCAGCCCCACCAGTGCCCTTTGAAACATTAACATTCTAATACATCGCTGGGGGGCCCTTAACGCATCATCATCCCAACGATTCGTCGAGTTTATTCTACGCCAAAATCCTTGCAAAATTTTCCATATTTGTTATACTTAAATCACAAGATGGGCTCCAGAAACTCATCAAGGGTTGTGGCTACTGTTCTTCTACGACGACAGTAACTTTTTTATTCAGCAGTTTCCCATGGCGGAGAGAATCTAAGCTAAGCAAAATAAAAATCTCCCCCCCCTCACCAAACCCCACCTCCCCCTCAAACCGCGTCCGCATAATCGGACATTCCGACATGTCGAGCAAATCGTCCGCAATTTCCACCAGCTCTTTCGCCTGATAAACCTCTTCGCGCCACTCCTTCGGGATTTTTCTGTAGCCATAATAAGCCCCAGCGAGCTGACCATAAATCGCCCCATTCGTGTCAGTGTCCCCACCCAGCCGAATCACCGCCATCATTCCGTCTTTAAAATTATCGAAATGCAACAACCCCCAAAGCGCAATCGCGAAAGCATCCACGATATAGCCCCCGAGGTTACAAAACTTCAGGTCGTCCTTTTCGAGCGCCCGCCCGATGAGACTATCGGCATGTTTTTCATAAAATTCCGCATACTCTTTATTTTGACTTTTTAATTTCGCGCAATGCTCAACAATTTCATCTTTTTCAAAACCCTGCATAGCACAATATAGCGCTGCAGCAAATAATCTCGTAACCGCTATCGCCGCAACCGAATCGTGCGTCTCCCGACACGATAATTCCGCCATTTTTAAAATCGACTGCTCTTCATTCGAAGAAATATTCGCGATAATTATCGGCGCCAACCGCATAATCGCCCCGTTCCCCGCTGACTCAGTTTTCGGGGAATTCTCATAAACAACCGGATAGTTCTCGAAATCCTCTATCGCACGCATCGTTTGCGCCCCGACATCCACCGCTGGCTTGTAATCATAAGTCCGATAACCTTCATTCACCCAAGCAGTAAATCTTCGCATTATATCGTAAGAATCGTAACCGCCCCTCACGAGCAGACTGTCGGCAATGCACAACGCCATCTCGGTATCGTCCGTCCACACTCCTTCTGGCACTCGATAATTTTTATGGAAATGTTCGATTTTCTCGCCCATTTCTTTAATATAAAAATCAGCCGGCTCCGGCAAAAATTCCACCGGCGCACCCAACGCATCCCCGACCGCTAGCCCCACCAACATCCCCCGCGCGCGGTCTTGGTATAAGTTTTTCTTTGAGTTCTTTCTAAACCCCATCCTTGTCTCCTATTCTTTTCGTCGCCCTTTCCACTCTCTATTTCGTTCCCTCACCAATCCCCCACACCGCCACCCCGGCGGCCACGGAGACGTTAAAACTCTCCTTTTGCCCGCGCATCGGGATTTCGATAAACAGATCAATTATATCATGGAGCGAATAATCTATGCCGTTCACTTCCTCACCTAAAACCAAAATCACCCGGTCCGACAGCTGTTCTTTCAATCTCGGGTCATTAAGCATTACCAGATTAGATTTCTGAATATTATTCTCCAGTCCCAAAATCTGCCACCCCTGTTTCTGCCATTTTTTCAAATCCGAAATTATATCACCAGACGAATAAATATCCACAAGTTCTTCCGCCCCGAGTGCAGTTTTACGAATCTCGCGGTCCAATTTATCACGCAGATGTGGCAATAAATTTGGGTCATGTACCCGCGGCGTATAGCCCGACAGTACCACCCGTGAAACCCCGAACCCCTCCGCCGTCCTCAGGATCGCCCCGACATTATAGGTCGAGCGAATATTATGTAAAATCAGCACTATCTCCCGCGCCGGAAACTTTCTAGTCCCCGTGCCACTCCGATCGCTCGAACTCCGCGTCGCCGCGCCCGAATCCGACACTACATCTCCCCTAATTTCTTCAGCGCCCGCTTAATCGCCGGCCGGTCGAACCCGACAACCCGTTCCCCATCAATTTCCGTCACCGGCACCGTCGCAATGTCCGACTCCTTCGTCGCGTCCATCTCGACATATTCAACCCCCTTTTCGTCCAGCCAATCCATCAGCGCATGACAATACGCACAAGTCGGCGTCGTATAAACTTTTATCATACCCCTATTATACCACTATATT
>CAVFNU010000084.1:0-4039 GCA_963624235.1 bacterium
GCTCGATATATCCAGTCCATCCGGTCCAACCGTGTTCTACAGGATTTAGGCCCGTCCGAATCGAGCTAGTCGCCGTTGCTGTTGTTGCCGGAAACACAGTCGTTAAATTTTCGACCAAGGCTTGTCGAAAAAAAGTTTTTTCAGGCAATGTCCGCTCTAGTATGTTCGAACCCATTCCGTCCAAAAGAATAACCACAACATTTTCAGGATTATTTTTTGTTAATAATTCATCCATAACTGGTAAACTTTTATGACGTTGTGGCACACCAAAATAGCCCTGTATAGATGCCGCAATATTTGTTAACGTTCGTTCGTAATTATTTTTCACTATCATTATGTTTCTCCTTGTTGTTTTTTATTACGATAGACCATGTCATCGGAAATCATTCCGGCCCTACGTCTATCGTTTGCTGAGCATTCTTGAAATTTTTTTTCGTAAACATCTATGCTTTTTATTAACTCTTCGGCAATTTTCCTAGCGGTTATATTATCAAAAAATACAGACATCGGATACGCTTTAAGTGTGCCAAGCGAAATATTAGTACCCGGCATTATATGACTTCTCGAGGAAGTAAATACAAAATGAACCCGACCGTCGCGAGCTAGATCCTGGATAAAATCAGCAAAACCAACGTTGAAACTTTTTATTTCTTTTTGAGTCGTCTCGCCAGACTCTACAATGTCGTTAATCTTCATTTTTTGATATTTTTTAGGCTTCAGAATGAATAATGACGCAAGCCAGCAACTCTCCGGATTTATAATTTCTATTCGCTCGTCTCGAGATAAGAGTTCTCTGAATAACTCCGCTGCCTCAAACATGCTGGCATAAACTCGCTGAAAGCCAGAGATACCCAAAGTTCTCAGAGAAGTCAGCGCCGATATTGCCCCAGTGGCAGAACGAGTTAATTCTAATGTCGATTGATAGGGATTGTAATTTCCGTATTCTAATTCTGATAAAGACTGGTATTTTTCAGGAGCTATACTGTAATAATCTTTTCGGTTTTTACAAATAAACAAGCTTGATATATATGGGCAAAAACCAGTTTTATGAAAATCTATACCCATCGAATCGGCATATTTAAAATCTTGTGCTATTTTACTCAGTTCTTGAATTTTTTGTAAACTCTTTTCTTTTATACCTAACGAATTTTTGTCGAAATCGTAGTTTTTAAAAAATAGGTAAACCCAACCAATCACCGAGTCAACATGAATATACGGTCGATATGTCAAACGATATTCATCGATAATTTTAGAAATTAAATCATAAATTTTATGTATTGGATCCATATAAAGTTCATTTGTGCTACCGCCATTCAGATTGCAACCTAAAAATATTTTTCCTTTAGCTAATTCTTCACGAATTATTTTTTCTGTTTTTGCTAAATCAACGCTTCCATTTTTCAGACAAGGTATTTCTATACAAGAATTTTTACCAAGACCCAACCAATCGCACACTTCATAATGGCACGGGTGGGCATTCGCGCTTGTCAATATAAAATAATTGTTCTGCCTACAACCTTCAGCTGACGATTTTGTATCGCATTTTGCTATTGAAATTTTTGTAGCATAGAGATTAGTGCCCTTACCGCCAAAGGTGAAAACTCCGATACTTTCTTCAAAATTCCAGCCAATTAAATCAGAAATATATTTTGTGACTTCCAATTCAGCCAATATCGAGAAGCCCGCATAAGTATCTTGTGCAAAATTTGGGTTTAACCCTTGAAAGAAATTCGAAGCGACAAGTGCCGCTAAATTAACCGGCGGAATTACGTTTATCATTGTACCGGGATTATTCCAGTTGGGAAGATTTTGCGTCAGCGATGCAATATAGCTAAAAACATCTTCGATCGTTTCAGGTGTTTGATTGAGTTTTTTTGTTTTTAAATAATCATAAAAATTTAGCTCTGTGTCGCCCTTAAAATATGGTTTCGCGTAGTTCTGGTAGGGCGCTACGCTCTCGTCTAATTTTTTTGCATAGTCGATAATCTGTGGAAAATTAGATTTATCATAAACTCCGAATAAATTATGAATTAATTTAGAATCTTTCATATACTTCTCTTTTAATATGGCGCCCAGAGTGGGCGCCATAGGCATGCATCATCTTTGTTGCTGCCATTGTTTAAGCAAGCGATCGTAAAAATCTAGGAAATCCGATATATTCACTTGAATAGGCTGTGGACGCTCCAACATCAAGGTTCTCTGACCTATAGAGCCTAATTCTGGTTCGTCTATATTTTTTCTTAGCTGCTCAAATTGATACCGCAAATGCTTATGCAAATTTACAGGGTAGAACCGATAATAACAGAAAAACCATTTTAGTAATATTTCTCTATATCTAAAGAAATAGTCTATAGCTTCCGAATTATTCGACTCTAACATTTTTCTAATGCGCGTCTCTTTAGGAGCTAAATAGTTACTGATTGTCTCTAATCTTTTAGCACGAAGCGCATCACTATAAAAAGGTAAGTACTGAGTAGCTAATCTTTTCAGATATAATCTATCTCCAGAAATCATTACTCCTTTTTTAACAATCGCCCCTATTAGTACATCTGCCGAATCGTGAACCGCCGTATACTTCAATTCTTCAGCTGACGGCAACAACACATTCATCACCGTACAATCGAGCACCACCCCTTGTGAAACGATAGAGAATTCTACTCTATTACCGGCACCATCTCGAATAACACAAGGACGTTTTCCCCATACTTCGGTGTCTTTGAGCCGATCAAAAACAGCGTTCGCAATACTATCTAGATTTTTTGGCGTTGCCTCATTGGTCAATATTAAGATGTCCAAGTCGGATGTTTCCGGATCAAAACATCCTGGATAAGTAGCAGAGCCAAATAAAAATATTTCTCTTGCCTCCAATCCGTCGAGTTCGTTTTCGAAAATTTTTTTGCAATGTTGTAAAGCCTCGTGATGTCTCTGGGATTTCATACAAATCGCCTCCTTTTGTAAATGAACAAACGAAAAATACGCCTACATTTTAATATTAGAACATTTATAGTAAAAAGTCAATAACTTTACAATAACGCTCTGAACAGTATTTAGACAAAATATAGCATTTAGATGATTCCAGCATCCTCTTGAAGTCCATAAGCTTAGCCGAACGACCCCATACGCGCTCAAAAAAAGGTATCTTTAATTACATAAACTAATAAGAAGTTGCCTATAATCGCCAAGATGCAAATCCCCCGGCCGGGCATTTTCATCCAGCCCAATTTCTCTTAGAATCTCTCCGATTTTCTCTTTATCACCGAAATCGCTCAAATTATGAACCAATTTCTTCCGCGACGCCCTGAAAGCCGTCCGAATTAAGTCAAAAACCTCTTCGCCGACCTCTGGCGCGTGCGGTTCTAAAATTAAAACCTGCGAATCCACTTTCGGCGGTGGCGTAAATTCTTCTCGGAGCACCACCGGTCCCGCCTGGATAAAAGCCCGATTTTTTACAAATAACGACAACAACGTCTCTTTTTCACTCAAAATCCGCTCCGCCACTTCCTTTTGCATCAACAAAACCACTCTCTTCGCCAAATTTTTCTCTGTTAAAACCTTTTTCAAAATCGGACTTGTAATATAGTACGGAATGTTTCCTGCTATAACATAATTTTCCAAATTTTCCATATCTACCTCTAGAATATCTGCATTTACCACTTCTAAATTCTTGCCCGGAAACGATCCTGGCAAGTTTTTCGCGAGCCTCGCATCATATTCCACCGCAATCACTTTTTCAAACCGCCGCAATAAAGACGACGTCAATGTCCCGAGTCCCGGACCAATCTCCACACAAACCGTCGGCTCGGGATCGTTTTTCACACCCGACCCCTCCTCGACCCCTGTTCTTTCGGAGTTTTTGAACGCGCTCGCATTCTCCACATTCCCATCCTTCACGCTCGCGCTTCCATAAGCCGCCAGATCTGCAATTTCCTCTAAAATCGCCCGATTGTACAGCCAATGCTGCCCTAAAGATTTATCGACCATTATAATTAGACCAATCTGTCGCCAAATCAAATTGTTCCGGGTTCGAGGCTGCAAATCC
>CAVFNU010000085.1:0-3009 GCA_963624235.1 bacterium
GTCTTTAACTAGCTCTTCGAGATCTGACTGAGTAATAGTTTTTTCTTGTAAAATACAGCCAATTGCTAAAAATCCGCCCGGAGCGAGCGCCGTTAGACATTTCTGAACAACAGCTTTCGCCTCGTCCGTAGTCATAAAATGAAGAACATAAGCAATAAAAATACAGTCAGGTTGATTTTTAAACGTGAAAGTTCGTATATCGGATTGCTCTGTGACAATTCGATCCGATAGGTTAAGGTTTTGTGCTCTTTTGTTTAATTTTTCAAGAAATTGCTCAGAACGGTCGACTGCGAGCGCATTTAGATTATGTTTAGCAAAAAATAAGGTATTATTACCAATTCCAGCGCCCAAGTCGATAACTGAGGTGATTTTTTGTTCAGCAAGAAGTTTATAAACTTTTTCGGTGAATGGGTCAGCTAATTGTTCCATAAATTTTATTATAGCATAAAAAGAGGGAGCATCTAACGTAACGCTCCCTAATATTTACCAACGCCAGCATTGTGGATCTGGGGCATAATAGTCGCCCGAATTCGAACAAGCAGCTACTGCTCTGCATCCCCTACAATAGCAAAAGAGTTCACAGGTTTGACATTTTTGAATATTGTCAATTTGCCTATACGAATCAAGAGCCTCACTAAAAAATAAATCTTCTATTGACTTATCTTGTATACATCCAATAGGGCTATGCATTCTGCGACAAGCAAAAGTGGTTCCGTCTTCCAACAATGTAAGGTGAGAAATACCGCAATGACAGCCGTCGAAAATAATATTCTCGGCATTCTCTTCTAGCGTCATTAACCCATTTTCATAGAGAAACAGCTTCCATAGATGGTCTTTAAGGTTAAACTTCGTTCCAAATTTCGCTAGTTCGGTATATTCCTCCCACATAGTCGAAAGAAATGTACGATATTCTCGTGGAGCAATGTTGGATTCGACATCGTCGTGTGTTGGGCAATATCTTGCAAATGTACTTACATTTACACCCAAATCGACGACAAGTCGAGTAACCTCTGGTATCTCCAGATAATTACGTTTTGAAACTGTTGCCATCTGAATTGTGTATATACCGCAATCTGCTAATTCTTGAAACTTTCGAACCGTTAAGTCAAAAGAACCCGGTTTGCGAAAAAAGTCGTGGGTTTCGCGCATGCCATCAAGCGACATTTGATATCCCCAACAGCCTAGCTCAACTAGTCGGCGCGCCTTTTTAACATCTATATGAAATGGATTTCCTAAGATACTAAACGATATTCTTCTTTCTGCAACTTCTTCGACAATTTGCCAGAAATTTGGATGCAATAGAGGATCACCACCGGTTATTGAGAGACACGGACGTTTATTGCACTTTTGACAAAATTGTTCAAAACTATCAAGCATTAAGACACTATTTTGAACGCTCCAATCGCAAGTGTTCACTTTCGCGCCAGTGTTAAAAATGTAACAATGTTTACATCGCTGATCGCAACGATTAGTAATGTGCCATTGAATACAGAAATAACCAGACATTCTAAAACCTCCTTTGTACAGGTCGAGCGTGCGGCTCTTGGATGCAAGAACCGCACACCGTCGGAATGACGGGTAATACTAGATTACCCCTCGTACGGACCACTGCCGCATCCCCCGCTGCATGCAGGACAGCCATCACCACCCTGACAAATTGCATGCGGAGCATGATCGATTGCAGTGATATTAGCTAAAACACTTTGTACTGATCCCGTTTGCAATGTTGCTCGAGGCTCGTCTTTCCAACTGTTAAACCTTTCCATCATCTTTTTCATTCTTCTCACCTCCTTAAGGCATAGTAAATTTTAAGGTTCGTCCGAATCTTTCGGACTTTTTTTATTTTACCACCTATTTTGCTTTTTGTCAATAAGGCTTACACTATCTTTTCGATCTTTTTAGATACTTCGCGAACGTATTTTTCCATTTGTTTGCGTTTGTAAATATAAATATATGAAGGATGGTAAATTTTGCAAACCACGGTTTGGATGATTTTATGATTTTGTTTTAAATAATCCTGGACAAAGTCGCCAACTCGCCCACCGAGCAGGGAAACTGTCTTTGGTTGGTACTCTTCGAACTCTCGCATCAGCTCCGGCATTACTGTTGCCATTTCGTCAATGTTTGGATACCTCAATTTTCCAAAATTGTCTAATGGCACATCTTTAACTAAATTAGTCCGATAGAAATCTAAGTGTTCATATCGGGTCTCGATCATATCGACCACTTTCCCACTATTACTGCTCGAGTTAAGAAGCGACAGTTTGTTCCTAGTTTTGTCATTCTTTGCAGACAGCCCTACCCACATCACATCAATTTTGCTCATGCTATTATTTTAGATGTCAAGCTCAGCCGATATTCGATATCGCGCAGCACGTTCATGAAATACATGAAACTCTCATACGGCGAGGCGTAGGCGGAGAAATAGGCGTGGACATCGCCGTCGTGCCAATATTTCGTACACATGGAATAAGCATGGTCGGAAGTTGTTAAGTAGCGCCAATCGGCGATTAGTTGAAGGTCGCCAGAGGCTAAAATCTCGTCGCGCAGCGCGAAAAGTGAATCCATGGCGGAGATTTGCATTGCGTTTGAAGCCCAAGCTGACAAATCGCGTTCGGTATCGGCCCAAGTCACAGTTTCAGGCATCGAAACTTCATCAACGGGTTCCTCGAAATCGCAAGCTTCGGAAACGGTGAGGAATTTGTTTTCGTATTCGCTAAGCCAAGCGGAAATGAAAGTGTCCATAAAGTTGAAAATGCCAGTGTCCGCCCACTGGTGCTCGCCAAAAGTTTCAAAATCCATGAACAAATTCACCAAATTCCCACGCAAGCAATCCATATCTAGCCAATTTTGATATTTCGGGACGGTGAGCATTTTCCCGTGAAGATAAATGTCTCCGTCTGCCGTCCGGAGTACGGCTTGGGAAACAAAAAAACCGCTTTGAAAGCGGTTTTGAGTGGCGGGGAAGGGAGTCGAACCCTTGACAAAGAGCTTATGAGTCTCCTGCTC
>CAVFNU010000086.1:0-2099 GCA_963624235.1 bacterium
CGATACCCTTGCGAAGCTCCATTGGATTTACTCCCGCAGCGATCAACTTATTCGCCTCCGCCAGGATATTATAAGTCAGCACAGTCACCGTCGTCGTTCCATCCCCCGCGACTTTATTCAACTTCTGTGCCGCCGTTTTAATCAACTTCGCCCCCACCGCTTCCCCGAGCGTTTCATTCTTAGACGGCAACTCTACCGCCTCTGCTACCGTCACCCCGTCATGCGTGATCACCGGCGCGCCATAATCTTTCTCGATAATTACATTCTTACCCTTCGGCCCGAACGTCACCTTCACCGCATCATAAAGTTGTTTCGCCCCCGAAAGCACCTTCTCTCGCGCCTCTGTTTCATAATAAATTTTCTTTGCCATATTTTCTCCTTTTTTAATAATTTGCTTTAATTTCTAGGTTTCATTCGATTCCCCCTAATTTTCAAATTTCCTGTGATTTCTCAAAAGTTTTCCACAGGTTATCCACAACTCTACCTCTATAAAGTCGCTAAAACGTCCTCTTCCTTCAAAATAATGTATTCTGTCCCGTCCACTTTAATTTCCGTGGTTGAATACTCTTTATACACAATTTTGTCGCCTTTTTTCACGGCTTTTACCTCTGATCCCACCGACTCCACCACCGCATACGCCGGCTTTTCTTTCGCTTCACCGAGCAAAATCCCCGCCGCCGTTTTCTCCGCTGGCTTTTCAATTTTAGCTACAATTCGATCTTTTAATGGTTTCAATGTCATATTTTTCTCCTTTTCTACCTCTATTATAGCGCAAAAATTGGCACTGTCAACCCCCGAGTGCTAATTTTTCAGTTTCTTTTAAGTTTCGAGCGGCCCCAACCTTGACCGCGCCGTCTCTATCAAATATTTTATATCGCAAAGTGTAATTACCATCTCTTCCTCTAAAAACCCCTTCTGTCCCCACAGTTCAATCACCCCTGCTATCTCTTTAACTAAAATATCGGACTGTTTGTCCGATATTCCGAGTTTATTTTTTATTCTTGGCTTTAATTCTACCACCGACCTCTCGATCACTCTACCCCACCCCCCTTCTAGCAGCACGCCCAATTCTTCCCGACAAGTTATCAACACGATCAAAAGCCGTCGGAACAAGCTCATTAGTCTCACATGTCTGATTCGTAATAATTTCCGCATCTCTCGTCTATACCGATTTACAATAAAATCCTCATAATCTGTTAAGATTTCGTATGAGGTATTATGATGCCGATAAGCCGTCGATTTCGCCACCCTTGCATGTCGCGCTACCACCCCCATACTTGGAAAATGCCGAAACTTTAACAACGCGACTAAAATGGCTTTTTCTGTCTTCCAATACCTTTTATTTTTCATTTTTCTCTCTGTCAACCCACCGCGCGTTCCCATATTTTCATTATATCACAAAAGCTATTGCCAAACTCTGAAAAACCTCAATCTTTAATTTTCGCTCTCTGTTCCATTCATCCACCGCTTTCGCCACCCCTGGTAAAGCTGGATTTTTGTAATCATGAATTAAAATCACCCCACCCACAGCCATTTTCGACCCCACTAACCTTAGTGAATCTCTAATCGATTCGTACAAGTCCCCGTCCAAAAACGCAAATGCTATTTTTTCCGGCAAGTCCGCCTCTGTTAGATCCCGAAACCATGCCTTCTTGATTTTCGGAACCGTCAGCCCCGCTCTCAAAAATCGTTCCTTCACCATTCTTTTCGTAACAAACAATTCTCCTTCTCGAAAATCTTCTCCTAAAACCGATTTATCCGCCTCTGTTTTCTCCGGTAAGCCTTCAAACGAGTCATAAATCCACAACTTTCTTTTCTCGAAGTTTTCCACAGGTTTTCCACAACCTGCACCCCCGTTATAGTCTCTCAAAATCTCCGCAAGTAGTAACGATGTGTCCCCTTCATAACATCCCAACTCCACAAAGTCCCCTTTCACATCCGAAAGCACCCCTCGTGCCACCGCCAAAATCTTCTCTGTCTCCTCTCTGGAAACTTGTTCATTCCGAAAAACCATACTACATATTATATCAAATTCTAAAGCCTTGGCGCCAACTCCTTCGTATACGTCACATCAAAGTTCACACTACTACTTTTATTTT
>CAVFNU010000087.1:0-2659 GCA_963624235.1 bacterium
GTTGAAGATTACAGGCGGGGAGTTCTCTGGTCTAGAAAGTGTCGTTTACGGAAGCACGAGTACATTTAACGGTGAAGGGATTACCGGTGGGATCTTTAATATTACACCAGAAACGTTGCTTGCAGAAAAATATAATTACGGAAAAACTCGAGACGGAGATTTCACGGTATTGAGCCCGGCCGATCTCGAGAGACTCGACAATGATGGCTATGAGCTTGATGATGAGCACAATGTCATTTCGAAAAAGACTGATTACAAAGGCGAAACCGAAGGCTCGGATGCGAGTAAGGCTAAAGAAGGTGAAACTGCAATCGATGGCTCGGTAGAATTTATCGGCGATGCGGAAATTGATCGTCAAGGCTACTTCTTGATTACAGATCACGGAACGGATGGCTTAGTTACGGAAGCGACTAGTAGCGATTCTAAATTGGTAGCGGCGTTTGATCTGAACATGTACGATCGCAATGACAACATCGTAAAAGTGTCTGATTCTGAAATGAAAGTCAAAATCGCTTTGACCGAAGAACAATATAACGAATTGAAACAATACGATTCGGTGGTAGCGGTTTATTTCGATGAAAATGGCAATGAAACCGAAGAACGAATCGCAGCAGAATTAGTAGCAGACGAAAATGGTAATTACTATGTAGTCTTTACGGTGACTCACTTCTCGACCTACGGCATTATCGGTATGAATGAGGAAACTGCTACGGCGACGACGCCAGAAACCGGGACGATGACTGCGGCGGGTGCGTCGGCAGCGAACGCGGGAATCTTGGCGGCAGCTACGGCAGCAGTGATTTCAGCCATTGTCGGTATCGCAGCGATTATTAGGAGAAAATAAACACCTAATAATAAAACCAGAAGGGTCCGCGAGAGCGGGCCTTTTTGGTGGATTGTCTGTTATCTCCATTGATTAAAAGTGCTAAAATAGGCAATTTTAATCAATAGAATCATTATTTTTGTTAACTTTTAGGATTTAACTGTAGGAAAATAGAGCAAATGTATCGCCCTTATCTTCAACGGTGTTCTCGCCATCAATAGCCTTCACCCATCCTTTAATTTCTATATTGAAATGTTTCTTTAAACCGTTCGCTTCATATTTCAACTCAGACATATAATCGCGAGACCAAAGTCCGTACTTGTTTCCATTCTTGTCTTCGAAAAAATATAACTCTTCATCTGGACCGGCGTCTTCTTTGTTTTTGTAGAACAATTTTGGGATATCAAAATTTTTTAGTATTTCGATTAACTCTTTTTCGGACCTAAAATTTATCATATATTTATTATACCATAAAAATGGGTCGACGAAAAGCCGACCCGGGATCTATTGTTTAGGGTTTTTGGGTTTAAATTTTGTGTGTGGGCGGATTGCCTTTACGAGGTCTTTCGTCAATAAGATAATCCTCGTGGTCCTGCCATGCGTCGCGAAGATAAGTCACATTATCATCTCTATCAATTACTGCATGACCATGACCGAGCCCATCGCCGGCGCCCATTATTCCGGCAAAATAGACATCGATTTTACCACTACTATCATTTCGTGGGCGAATTTTTTTGCGTTTTCGCCAAAAATGGTGCCAAGTTTAAAAGCTCCTCTTTTTTCATGAACAAGCGCCATATTGACTTTATCAACGACTTTTTGTTTAGTCGCTTGCTTGTGAGACCTAACTGTGGCAAGTCTGTCATTGAAGGCTTTTTTAGCCTTAGCATGTTCTTCTTTAGCGGATTCAAAATCGGCTTTCATACGATCGCGGTCGACTTTTAAACGCTTAAATTCAGCCTGAGCAGATTCGTGGTGCTCTTTAGCTCGTTCAAAAACATCTTTCGCTTTGTGAAAGGCTGAAGAGTCGGTTTTAGGAGCTCGCCATTGGGCTTCACGTTTAGCGTCTTTGACCTCTTGACAAAGCCTTGAAATTTCTTCGTTCAACTCATTGCGACGATCTTTATGCTCATGCCCCTGTTGGGACCAATACGAAGCTTCGGATTTGTTGCCATACTCGTAGTAATTGCTAGCTTGTTCGAAACAATTAATCATCTGTTGATGCTCGCAATCAGCTTCAGAACGAAGTCGCTCAATTTTATAATTGTTTTGGTCGTGAATTCTGCCATATTCATTCCAAATTTCACGATAATGTTCACTAGATCTTTGCATTGCTTCATATTCGCGATTCATTTCGTCACGAGCAGAGGACCGAAATTTCCAAGCGCGTTGGGCTTCGTCATATGCAGCGTTCGTATGTTCTCTTATGTAAGCATACCTTTGAAATGCGTCTTGCTTTCTCTGGAATGCCGCCTGTTCTTCTGATTTTAGGCGGTCCAGCTCTAAATCTCTTGACATGCATAATCACCTACTTCCTAAAAAATTAAAGAACCAACCCTAACAATAGATCTGCTATAGTGTAACATAATTTTTATATTTTTACAAGGACACTTTCGAATCAGGTTGCCAAAAACGGTAAAGTGTGATATAATAGGGGCATGGGGCAGGTTTGTTGTGTCCGAAAAAAAATAGCCACTTTAGCTTTTGGGGCGGCTTTTTTGTTGACTTTTTCTGCGGTGGCGACCCCAGTTATGGCGGCGAATTTGTCCGCTGGGAAAATGCGTGAATTTTCGGAAAATAACATTCTTTATTACGATCCGTCGGCATGTCTAGACG
>CAVFNU010000088.1:0-3897 GCA_963624235.1 bacterium
AGATGGAGTGGATCGGGTGCGACTGGAAAAATTGGCGCGGGAATTAAAGCTGGAAAAAAGTGTGAAATTTTTGGGTAAAGTTTTGCCGCCGGAATTATATCGGGTTTATCAAAAAGGTTGGGTGTTTATGACGGCATCGGAGATCGAGACGCAGGGAATTGTTTTGATTGAAGCGGCGGCGTCGGGATTGCCACTAATTGCGGTAAATCGCGGAGCGGTGGCGGAGATTTGTCTTGACGGAAAAAACGGTTTTTTGTGTACGCCGGGGTCGGTTTCGGAACTTTCACAGGCGCTGGAATCAATTTTGACAGATGAGAAATTGCAAAAACGGTTTTCTGAGGCATCGGTAAAAATTGCGGCGGAGCATGATTTCGAGCGGACTTTAGACCGATTTGAGAACATTTATAAGGAAGTTATGGTAAAATAGAGATATGGAGGATAAGCGTAAGTTTAACCCATTGGCTTCGAAAACGAAGAATGATATGACACCGGGATTTTTGGGCGGGAAAGGTGGAGGCGAAAAACCGAGCGGGCTGAAAACTAGTCCTGAAAATGCGACTGCGGCGGAAGATTTATCTTCGGCGGAGCAAGCAGCAGCAGATGCGGATTTGAACGCGAATGAAGGCGGACTTTATAATGCGCGAAAAAATGAAAATTCGGCTGGGGGTGGACTTTATCGCGCGGGAGTAGAGAGTGGCGCTGGACGCGGAGAAACAAAAAGAGGAACAAAGGGACGGTTTAAAGGACGGTTCAAAAAAGGCGGGCCGATTACGGCGATTATTTTGTCGATTTTTGGTTTTGGCGGAATGATGCTTGGGGTGCAAGCTTTTCAGCCGTTTGCGATTGTAGAAAATTTACGAGAGTCCTTTAACTCAATGCATATTTCGGCTGAAAGGCGGTCGGCGACGTTGTTGAAACGAATGCTGAATTCTGATGGTGTGAAAAGTCCAATGAAGGGCTCGATTTTTGGCGCTGATAAGTTCAAAATTTCCGAAAAACAGCGAACAAAATTGGCGGAACAAGGGATTGAGGTAGTTGATGATTATGATGTGAATGGGAAGAATCAAACGGTAATGATGATGGACGATGGTGCGGGCGGAAAAAAAGTGATCACGGCGGATAATTTCGAATCGAATTATCGTTCGGATTCAGAATTCAGGAGTGCTTATAGTGCGGGCTCACAGACTTGGCGGGGACAATTTGCAAATTGGTTTGGGACGAAAACAAATAGTTTTTTGTCGAATAATAAATTGACGCGTGGAATTTGGAATAAATTTAAAGAAACGAAAGAAAAGGCGGGTGGTACGCTGAGGGATGGACTTGAAGTAATGAAAGAAAAAATAAAAGAAAAGGCAATCGGAGGAAAAGCGGGCGGAGTTGATAGGGTAAAGGAGGAAACAGATGAAGATGGCAATGTTAAAACAGATGAAAATGGTAATGCTGTGAAAAAGACAGAAACATCTGGAAGCGGAAGCGCTAGCGCTAAAACAGAAGCAGATGTAGAGGCTAAAATTAGTAAAATAAAAGGAACGATTACTGGCGGAGTAGATGCTTATTGCGGAATTATGGATTTTATTGGCGCGGTCAGCTTGCTCGTGGTGGCAAATCAAGTAGGACAAATTTTAAGTGTGACGAGCGCGTATTTAGAGGCGATAGATAAAACTAAGGCGGGGTATGGAGATGAAGCGCCGATAAATGAAATCATGACCACATTAAATGAGTCCGTGAAGACTGATCATACGGTATTTGCTGATACCGATAATGGCAAAACTGTAACAGAAGGCGGTGGTTCACTCACTCTGACAACTGAAGCAAAAACTGAAACAGGAGAATCGAAATCAGCGATGCAATCTGCTGGTATGGCGGCGCTTTTTGGAAATGGTCTGGTAAACTCTAATGACGCGAGCGTGCAGAGCTTTAATATGACAAGTAACTTGGATAAAATAATAAGTGGTGCGGGTTTAGCACAAGCTTCTTTTACGCAATGCTTGTCAGCAAAAATTGCTTCTGCTGCCGCCAATGCAGCGGTTGATACAGTGCTTGCATTTACTACTTTTGGCATAGGAAATGTTATAAAAGCGCTCGGTGGAATGGCGATTAGTGCGGCGTTTAGCTTGGCACTTTCGGCGGTCATCTCAGCAGTTACTCCGTGGTTAGTCTCAACGCTTACACGAGACTTAGTCTCTAATTTAGCGGGTGAGGATTTAGGAAACATGTTAATGTATGGTGGAAATGCATATCAAGGAGACGTACATAAAACAAACGGTGGCTCACTTGCGACGAAAGACGCTTATATAAAATTCGCGGTTGTTCAACAGCAAGTAATTGCGGAAGATGCGGAAATTGAGCGCGAAACTCTAAGTCCATTCGACATCACTTCAAAAAATACTTTTATGGGGGCGATTATGGCGCAATTGATGTCGTTTAACACGGCGAATTCGTTAACCAGTATACTTACGACTGGTAGTTCAGTGATATCGTCGTCGCTAGCCACAACGATGCCGACGGTAGCAGCAACTTCGGCGGAGATTGCAGAGACGTTGCCGAGTGATGAAGAGTACGCAAAAACTTGCCCATATTTAGCTTCGATCGGTGCGGTGGGTGATTCGTTCTGTAATCCATATATGGTGACGGACACTGATACTTTGGGCATAGATCCAGCGGATGTAATTATTGCAATTGCGGATAATTTCGAGAATACGGTGACTAGCGACGGTAATGTTAAAATTAAACAAGATTCGGACTTAATGACCTATATTAAAGTTTGTGGTGAAAGGACTTCGGGCTTTGGGGTTTATGACTCTACTTTGGCACAGTCTTTTGCGGGAGCTAATACGGGAAATGATATCGCCGATAGTGTAATTGGTGCGGTGCCAATTATTGGCGACGTCCAAGAAATTGCTAATGATGCAGGTATTCTCAATAATCTCGGCTATATTAATGGTGAATCTTGTGTCACGGGGAATACTGCGGGCGGCGAAGCTTCGGATTGGGATACCGGCAAATATTATCAACGTTTCATCGAAGACCAATCTTTGATAGAGTCGATGGGGCTAATCGAAAAGTCGGCGGTGACAGTGGCACTGGAAGAATATTATGAGGAAAACCCGCTTGATGATTCGTATGAAGGCTATTTGGCGCGCTGGTCGGGACTTTCGAAAGAAACCGTTTCGGATACGCTAGACATTTTGGCATATTACGAATACATCAACGAATATGACCCGAGCGAGCGCTATGCGTTCGGAACGGATACGGTTGAGGCTGAAGACGAAAAAGTGTTGTTTGATGATGAAATGGTGCTTGCTGGCGATATGCCGCTTCTCGAACGAGTTGTTTATGCTGATGTGCGAAACCGAAGTTTTGTGGTATAATATGGTTTATGGATAGATATGAACCGCTGAAAATTGAACAAAAATGGCAAGAAAAATGGGAGAAGGAGAAGCCGTTTCGGGCCGAGATGAAAGAGGGGGTGCCGAAAATGTATATTGCGGAGATGTTTCCGTATCCGTCGGGGGCGGGGTTGCATGTTGGGCATGTGCGGAATTTTACGATTGTGGATGTGCTGACGCGGTTTTATGAGCAACAGGGCTTGAACGTGATGCGGCCGTTTGGGTATGATACGTTTGGGCTGCCGGCGGAAAATTATGCGATTAAAACTGGTACTTCGCCACAAAAAGCGACGGCGACGAATGTGGCGAATTTCAGAAAGCAGGCGAAACGGCTCGGATATGCGATTGATTGGGAGCGGGAGATTAATACTAGTGATCCGGAATATTATAAGTGGACGCAGTGGTGTTTTTTGCAGTTGTTTAAGAAGGGGCTGGCGTATCAAAAAGAGTCGTATCAGTGGTGGTGTCCGGTGGATAAGACGGTGCTCGCGAATGAGCAGGTTGAGAA